>JAAXHR010000343.1:4849-5222 GCA_012270805.1 Dehalococcoidia bacterium | reverse complement strand
CCTATCATCAGTATAATACCACTGAAAACGCATTTTAGTCTATAATAAATCTCGTGTTCATCTGTAGATTTTACATTAAACTAAAGCCCCATTCACACCAAAGTTTAAAATGTTAAAAAACATGTTTTTTTAATTTTCTTTCTTCCATAAAAGCTGCTAACTTAAATGGATTGCCAATTTAGTACAAATTACAAACCAAGCGCTCGATCAGCTGACCATCCGCGGTTAACACGGAAACTCTAGCGCCGAGGTCCGGGACACCGCGCTGGACCGACGGCTGGATCATGTCACCGATGTAAATCTTGTCGTCGTCACCTTTGCCCTGCGTCACTGACATCGGGTGGTGGATGTGCCACTGATCGACATACTCGCC
>JAAXHR010000343.1:0-4762 GCA_012270805.1 Dehalococcoidia bacterium | reverse complement strand
ACGAACAGTTCACCGGTGTCCGGGTGAATTGCGATGTCGGTCGGACGATTGAAGTAACCTCCACCCTGCCATTCGCACGGCTCGTCTTGAACGCCGATCGTCATCTGTTCCACACCCTCTTGGTCGAACTTGCGAACGTAGTGTCCATCGTCATCGACGACGTAGATGTTGTCATCCTCGTCGATCTCGATGCCGTGCGGGCGCGTCACAGTGCCGTGAAGCATCGTGCGGAGCAGATCGCCTTCAGGGTTGAACACGCATATCGGATCGGTACCCCGATTGAAGACGTAGATGTTGTCCTGCGAATCGACCGCCACTGAAGTCGCATCGCCATAGAATGAAACCCCCATGGGCAACTTGGGCCAGTGCGGCACCGGCTCCCACTTGAGTCCGTCCGGGTTGCAGATTGATGTTGACGAAGCCATGACTGATGCGATCTCCTTATGTTCCACCGCTTCTACGGATTGCCCAATAGGATACGCCATAATGACTCCCCTTTCGAAGAGCGAAAGGGGCGCGAACGAAGCGAGCAGGGTATGCCTTAAAGCGTCGAATCGAACGCGCTGCGCAGGGCTCGATCAAAGGTCATAACTTCTTGCACACTGCGTCTACGGCAAGATGCCAGATGGCAGAGATCCCGCGCGCTTAAAGACGGATGCTGTTCGCGAAGTTTCCATGCCAACATTACGTCCGCCATTTCGAGCGGCCAGACTTCGATCTCCAATTCGGCAACAAGAGATAGAGCGTCGCTAAACGCGTTGATCCTTTGGACCGGCAAGTATGCGTGGAGTAACTCTTGGACTACTTCTACCGACGTAACTAGCGGTATGTCAAACGCTGTGGCATTGTCAAAAAATTCTCTTGATTCACCTTTGAGTCTGTGCTCACTGCCGACTGCGTACATGAAGACATTTGAGTCGACGAAGATCATGTGTTAGTGAATCCACTCATTCGCGAAGCGTTAATTACTTTCAAATGCTCTTCCCAATCTGGCTCGCGCTCTGGCCCTTTGCGCGAATCGCACAACTTCCAAAATTCGTGCAATTCATCAACCGACATGCGCTTTGAAGAGTTTTTTTGCTTCTCAAGACGATCACGCGCCGCCGCTCGCAACCACGCACTCAAAGACATCCCTTCGCGTCGTGCCTGATGAACGTAGCGATCCTTGTCTGCATCTGGGATTACCAATTGAACACGAGCCATCGTCGATTCCTCATCAATGTTGCGCATGTGTAAGTTTATTACACATGCGGATAGGTGTGACCATCAACTTTCCGGCGCAATCGGTTATCGCTAACCCCGCGCCGATGCCAGCCAGTCCGCCCAGATTCCGGGGAGCCACTGCACCAGGTTGATACCCACTTCGACATCTTCGGTCAACAATCGTCCCGCCGCATGCGTCGCGTCTCGAACGTTCTGCTCCGCCGCACGCACCTCCGGATGGTTCGGATAGCCCGAATATCCCATCGACTGTGCCAAATCGTTGGAGCCAAATGCGATCAGATCGATTCCTTCGACCGCCAATATCTCGTCGATCGTATCCACCGCGTTCGCCGTCTCGATCTGTGCCGCAACCGTGACCTGCTCATTGAAACTCGCCATGTAGTCCGGCGATTCATGCCCCGCCATCCCGTACTCCCGACCGCGCGAGGTCCCAAAACTGCGCTCCCCGACCGGCCCGAACCGCGCAGCCTTGGCGATCTGCTCCGCCTGTTCGGCGTTGTCGACATGCGGGCACAGTATCCCCATCAATCCGCGGTCGAACGCCCGCAGAATCGTATCCGTCTCAGTGTTCGGTATCCTCGCCGTGCATGTCATCCCATGCAACTCCCCCGCACGACACATCGCCTCGACATCGTTCCAATCGAACACCCCGTGTTCCATGTCCAGATGCAGCACATCGAACCCCGCGTAACCCGCCATCTCTGCCAACGACGGAGCCGGAAACGTAAACGCTATCGCAGTAACCTTTGTACCTGAATTAATCGCCGCCCTAATCTTACTAGTTCGCATGGCAAGTTCGCTCGTATCCGCTTAATGGTTGTGGTTCGTGATTGACCAGAGTTTACACCCCCCAGCTGCGCGAGAACTTCGCGGTTTCAGCACACCTCGAAGCGTGCTCACCGTCGCGTTGGTACTCGTTTTCGCGTTCCTGTGCGCGTGTACAACCGGTCCATCTTTGATGCCGATAACAGTTGACGAATCGCTAACAACACTTTTCACAGCTACTGAAACATCTACTCCCGTACACACTCCAACCCCAACGCGGTCGTCGACGCCCACAAAACCCACGAATACTCCCTCTCCAGTTCCTACGCCATCTCCTACCGCAATTCCAACACATACTCCGACTTATATGCCGACTCACACATCTACACCGACACCAGCGGCAACACCAACTCCAACCCCAACACCGATTACTACCGATACGCCAACCCCCACGCCTACACCGGCTCCCACGCACACTCCTACTCAAACTACGACGCCGACAGTCACAACTACACCGACGGTAATTCCAACACCAGCTACGACATCCATCGCCCGATTCATCTGTTCCAACGGCATGGCCGTTCCTGATCCACAGTTCAAAGCTCCACTCATGGCCGACTGTGAAGCGTTACTTGAACTCAAATCGATTCTTGATGTTGAAGGGGTGTTGAATTGGAGCAACGACATGCCCATCGTTGAATGGGATGGCGTGACGGTCGCAGGTGAGGAACCACGAGTTACCGAGTTGGACCTGCAACGGAGAGATTTGAGCGGCAACCTCCCCTCTGAACTCGCCCAGTTGACTGGATTGAAAGTGTTGAATCTCAGCCGGAATTATCTCAACGAGGAGATACCGCCACGCTTAGGCGACCTAGCGAATCTTGAGATACTGAACTTAAAGTACAACCAATTGTCTGGAATCATTCCCATTGAGTTGACCAAACTCCGCGGTCTTCACGAGTTGAATTTGTCCTTCAATCGCCTGACGGGCAAAATTCCGCCGGAGTTGGGGAACTTGGAGAATCTCGCGTATCTGCATCTCCACTCCAACAACTTGACAGGAATTATTCCAGTTGAAATTGCTGACATTACGTCTTTGAATGTATTAACCCTGCATCACAACACATTGGTCGGTCATATACCACCTCAGTTGGGCGATCTGCGCAAACTTTCGATCTTGTATCTAAACTCCAACGAATTGTCTGGAAAGATTCCAGTCGAAATCGGTCAATTGACCAACCTTCAAACTTTGGATTTGAGCGACAACCGACTGACCGGAAGTATCCCCATCGAATTCGCCGAACTTTCAAAACTGCGTAAACTGTATCTTCATGAGAATCATTTGACGGGCGAAATCCCCCAAGTGCTGGGAACNNTATATCGAACGAACACCGAAATACGAGCTTTACCGCGTCACGTACTGGAATGACACAAGAACTTGCCGGTATCCATACACATCTGACTTCGGGCCGGTACTATGCGACGATCGAGATGGAAAGAAGAGATGGCCCGAACCAGGTGAATTAGTCGAACTGAAAGCACATATCAAGAATTACGGAGACGAGCCTTCTGCTCCGTTCAGCTACTACTGGACAATCGGTTCTGCAATCGTCAACACCGGTCGTCATGAAGGCCTGCAAAGCGGTGAAGATGGTCAACTCAAGATACAGACCGAGTGGCCCGAAACCAACCTCCTCGTCTCATTAGTTCTCGATCCGACGGACGAGATTGAGGAAATCTTAGAAACCAACAATGAACTCCGAGAGTGGATGACCGGATACACGCTCGGAATCTACTTCCTGGCGCCTTCCAGACAGACCTCGACCTACGAGGTGTTAACCACAGCGGATCCCGACGGCATCAGCGTCCGATCGCCGGAACGCTGGGTACATGATCACGTTGGTCGCTTGAACAAACTCTTGGCTGATGCCGGGCTCACGGATCGCATTCGAGTCGAACTGCTCGTAGAAACCAACGACAAGCAGTTTCATCTTACGCACGAACTGCGTTACAAGATGGACGGCTGGTGGATGATCAATTACACCACCCCCGTCGGATCGGATTACGGGCACTCTGCGCCCGCCGTTATGGACCACGGCTTGCTGCACGAATGGATGCATCAATTGGGCGTCATCGACATCTATCGCATGCACCTCGAAGAAAATGAAATCGCGCTCGAGGACGCGAATCGACCTGGCGAGTTGGCGGGGTGCAACATCCCGCTATTCTGGGGTAACGACTGGACCTGTTACAGGTTTCCTGATGGCATCGAAGACATGATGGGTGCGGTGTCATACTTCATCGGTGCGCATACCGCAGGGGGACTACGCAGCAACGCTGGACATCGGCGTGGCTACTACGGCGAATACCTCTTCGACACCCCGACAACCACGACGCTTCGAATCGTCGATATACGCGGGAACGCCCTCCCCGGCGTCAGACTTAGCTTCTTCCAAAAAGGGGAGCACTGGCGAGGCGCGAATTACTACCACGAGGTCGACTCCATACCCGAGTTCACTTTGACCACCGACGAGAACGGGCGCGTCGCATTGCCAAATCAGGGCGTAACCGGCATCCTTACCGCAACTGGCCATCAACTCCGCCCCAACCCCTTTGGAGTGATAGATGTCGTCGGATACAACGGCATCTTCATCATCGAGATGGAGAGCGATGAGTGCACAAACTACGAGTGGCTCACCATTGTCGAACTCAATCTCGCCTACTGGGACGGCCACACTGACCACGCCGAATTCACCAAAACCCTGCGTTGCCC
>JAAXHR010000222.1:427-2587 GCA_012270805.1 Dehalococcoidia bacterium | reverse complement strand
CGATTGCAGGCTGAGCTTGATCATCTTGGTTTGGCCTCCGTCGTGCGAGAGCGGTGTTGAAGTTTCACTTGCGCAAGATTAGCACTTGGTGCCCCCTTTGGCTTTGCCATTTCCCCCGCATAACGGGGAAACCCTAACCTGCCCGCGGGCATACCCCGTTCGCGTCGCTCTGCTTGCTCGCGCCCCTTTCGCCTTGCGAAAGGAGTAGAGTTCGTTTTCGCAGGACTGCTGTGAATGGATGCGGTATCATCACGTTCAATCGGATTTCGAACTGACGCAAGCATGGAACGGAGCGTCCAACTATGTCACATCACTCAAATGACCATGCGGCGGTTGTGCCGTCGAAAGCTCCCGACACGATCAAACGAATGGCAGACACGGCGTCAGCGTTCTTGGCGTCACTCGGCAAGGCGGAACTCGCTAAGGCGACGTTCCCATTCGAAGGGGACGAACGCTACGACTGGCACTACACGCCAGTGGGCCGCAACGGTCTGCTTATTTCTGAGATGAGCGGAAACCAGGTCGACCTGGCGTACAAGATGATGGAGACGGGTTACAGTGCCAGTGGCTATCAGATGGCGCGGCAGATCATCCGGCTCGAGACGATTCTTGGCGAATACGAGGCGATAACGAACAATGTATCGAGTTGGGACCGGTTAGAGGAGCGGTACTGGTTCAGCGTTTTCGGCGAACCGGGCGGCGAGGAGCCTTGGGGCTGGCGAGTCGGTGGACATCATATCGGCATCGTCGCGACCGTAGTCGGTAACAGTGAGGTCTCGATCCATCCGCTCTTCTTCGGCTCGAACCCCGCCGAGGTCAAGCATGGCGAACACAAGGGTCAGCGGACGTTGGCTGAGGAAGAGGACTGGGCACGTTCACTTGTGACCGGTATGACGGACAACCAGAAGTCGGTAGCCATAGTCGATCCGATTGCGCCGGCTGATATCCTGACGACTACAGTCCGAGTCGTCGATCCTGGGACGACCCCACAGGGCATCTCCATCGGCGATCTATACGACGGACAGCGCGAGGGCCTGGTTAAGTTGATCCGCCACTACGTGTTCCGAGCGGCGGATGAGATGGCGACCAACTACTGGCACCAACTGGAACGCGAGGGTTGGGACAGCGTCCACTTCGCGTGGGCGGGTCCGTTGGAGCGCTGGCAGGGGCACTACTACAACATCCGCCACGACCGCTTCGTCATCGAATACGACAACACGCAAAACGGAGCCAACCACATTCACTCGGTTCTGCGCGACTACAGCCACGACTTCGGCGAGGATCTGCTAGCGGCACACTATCAGGCGGCGCATTGAGTAGGTTAGATTCCTGGCTGTGATCGGAATGACATGGGGCGGGCTCAGTGCACTGCTCTTCCCCGCCTCGGACATCGCCCGCTCGCATCGCTACGCATGCTCGCGCCGCCTTCGCTGAGCGAAGGCGGCGAACTGCCATCCCCTTTTGAACATTTATGGGTAGAGAGATAGGGAAGGTTATTCATTGAGTGAATCTGTTCTGCAACTAGGCATCCGTTTGCTCGCCGGTCTTGTTTTCGCCGCCATCGGCGCGTTTTTTGGCGCTCTGATAATCGCGATGCTGTTCTCCAGCGCGGATAGCTCGGAGCTATGGATCAGCATTTCTCGGCTCGCGTTCGTCGCAATGTGCAGCGCCGCGGCGTCGCGAGTGGGATGGTTCGGGACAACAGAGACACTAAGGCAATCGTTCTCTCTTGTCGTAATGTCGGCGTTGGCGGGGCTCGTAGGTTCCTGGATCGCGCTAACCATCGCCGGCGCGTTCTTTGAGCACACTGACCTCTACGTACTCAATCGAGACATTTCAGGGGCTGGTTTCTTCGGCACCGTTTTCGCCTGCAACATACCTTCATTGATCTTCGCGGAGAAGCTGGTAAGGCGACGGGAGATTTGAACCGCTGATTACGCTGATTTTGGTGATGGGCTGTGATGGGGCTGAGATTCCTCGCTGCGCGGGGACTTGGGCATACCCCGCTCACTTTGCTCCGCTAGTTCGCTCTCCTTTCGTTCCGAAAGGGGCGGTGTGAACGCCCTTTGCTAACAAAGAGGAGGGATGATTGCGCGCAGGTCGATGATATGCGATAACATTCTGGCATCGTTTAGCTCTGGCTCGGGCAAAGTCCGTTGA
>JAAXHR010000222.1:0-194 GCA_012270805.1 Dehalococcoidia bacterium | reverse complement strand
GTCGTCGAGACCGTTGTGGTCGAGAAAGAGGTGCAGGTCGCTGGAGAGACGGTCATCCAGACCGTCGAGGTGCCGGTTGAGCGCGAGGTGGAGGTGCGCGTCGTCGAGACTGTGGTGATCGAACGGGAACGGATCGTCGAAGGACAGACCGTCGTCGAAACTGTCGTCGTCGAACGCGAAGTCGTGAGGGAAGT
>JAAXHR010000464.1 GCA_012270805.1 Dehalococcoidia bacterium | reverse complement strand
TCCAAGGCGTGTTTGATGGCACGCATCAGGTTTACTGCCTCCCCGTGTTCCTTCTTTAGGGCCTTCCGTTTACCGATGCCGACACCGTGTTCGCCGGTACAGGTGCCGTCCATCGCTAAGGCGATGTCTACAATCTGATTGCTGAGTCGTTGCGCTTCCGCTAATTCGGCTTTATTGTTGGGCTCAAGTGGGAAGACGACATGAAAATTCCCGTCTCCAACGTGCCCAAGAATTGATGGAACAAGGTCTGATGTTGTAAGCAGTGTTTTCGTTTTTGCGATAGATTCAGCGAGTCGGGAGATCGGGACACATACATCGGTTACATAACCGACAGCACCCGGCCGGCGGTTGAGTGCGGCGTAGTAGCTATCATATCGGGCTTGCCAGAGCCGTTTGCGTTCGTTTTCATCTATTGCCCATCGGAAATCGCCGCTGCCGTGTGCCGCCGCAATCTTACCGGCGATCTCAGAACTCTCTGCGACGGTGTGTTCAGACCCGTGGAACTCAAAAAAGAGCGTCGGTGCGACTTCATAGTCTAATCCAGCATATTTGTTGACGGCATCCATCTGAAGTTCGTCTAACAGTTCAATACGAGCGATGTTGACACCCGCATCCATCAGTTTGATAACAGTGTCTACCGCTGCGGCTACAGTCGGAAAAGCACAGACAGCGGCGGCGACTGCTTCCGGCAACCTTGTCAATTTGAGTGTGATTTCGGTGATAATTCCGAGTGTGCCTTCTGAGCCGATGAAGAGACGGGTAAGATCGTAGCCTGCGGCGGATTTTCTGGCTCTGCTGCCGGTGTGGACGATAGAACCGTCAGCGGTGACGACAGTCAAGCCGAGGACGTTATCGAGCATTGTGCCGTATCGGACAGCACTCGTGCCGGATGCGCGGGTTGCGACCATCCCACCTAACGATGCATCTGCACCCGGATCGACAGAGAAGTGGAGTTGTGTACCGATGTCGGCGAGATGCGTGTTCAGTTGGAGACGCGTTACGCCTGCTTCGACGGTGGCATCTCTGTCGTCT
>JAAXHR010000438.1:232-3093 GCA_012270805.1 Dehalococcoidia bacterium | reverse complement strand
CGCTAATTCATGAGCATCGCGGAACTCGGTTATGTGGCCGGTGATGTATCCGACAAGATCGGCAACACCCCGATCGTCGACATCTCTAGGTTCAGCCCGAATCCGCAGGTTTGCCTCCTCGCAAAACTGGAGTCTCAAAACCCGACCGGCAGCGTCAAAGACCGCGTCGCGTTGTCGCTGATTGACCAAGCAGAGCAGGACGGATTGCTGGTTCGAGATGGTGGTGGTGTCATTCTGGAACCCACGAGCGGGAACACGGGAATCGGACTCGCCATGATCGGCCGCCTCCGCGGCTATCAGGTCAAAGTCGTTATGCCCGAGAGCGTCAGCGCCGAACGCATCCAACTCCTTCAAGGTTTCGGAGCCGAGATCATATTTTCAGCCGCTGAAAAAGGTACGAACGAATCGATAAACGTCGCCAAAGAACTCGCACAAGAAAACCCGTCTTGGTTCATGCCTTACCAGTACGGCAACCGCGCTAACCCGGACGCGCACTATGCGACCACAGGGCCTGAGATTGCGCGTGATGTGCCCGATGTCGACATGTTCGTGGCGGGATTGGGGACTGGCGGGACTCTCATGGGAGTCGGTAAAGCGCTACGCGAGCATAATCCCAACGTCAAGATCGTCGCGGCGGCGCCTCATCCTGACGACAAGGTACAAGGATTGCGCTCCATCGAACACGGCTTCATTCCGCCGGTTCTTGATTTAGATGCCCTAAACGCCCGAATCATGGTCGAAGCTGAAGAATCGTTCTTCTGGACCAAGAAACTCCTGACCGATACCGGCGTGTTTGTGGGCGTATCCTCTGGCGCGGTATTGGCAAGCTCGATTCGGGCAGCGCGACGTTTGGAGAGCGGCACGATCGTGATGCTGTTCGCCGATGGTGGTTGGAAGTACCTGTCCACCGGTATATACACGCGAGACTGGAGCGACATCCAAAACGAGGTGGAGGGACAGACTTGGTGGTAAACGACGTTCCAAGTGATGCGAGGCAACTGTGCTTCGCGACGGCAACTGAGATCGGTCGATGGATCCGAACCGGGGACATCTCCGCACGCGAAGTAATGACGGCGCATCTCGAACAGATCGAGCGTGTTAACCCGGCGGTCAACGCCATCGTCACATTGCTCGACAGCGACACCTTGATGGCATCTGCGTTATCAGCAGACGAAACTCTTGCCAACTCGAGTGCCGACGGCGTCGGTCCTCTTCATGGCCTACCTGTGGGCATCAAGGATCTGCAACCCACCGCTGGCATACGAACCACCTACGGTTCACCGATTTTTAAGGACTTCATCCCTACTGAAGATTCACTGACCGTTAAGAGATACAAAGATGCTGGCGCAATCGTTATCGGTAAGACAAACACGCCAGAGTTCGGTGCAGGGTCTCAAACCTTTAATGAGGTCTTTGGAACGACACTCAACCCCTACGATTTAACTAAGACGTGTGGGGGAAGCAGTGGTGGTGCGACCGTCGCGTTGGCTTGCGGCATGATGCCGATCGCGCAAGGCTCTGACTTCGGCGGATCATTGCGCAATCCCGCTGCGTGGTCGAACGTAGTAGGTATGCGTAACAGCATCGGCACGGTTCCGGTGCACCCTGCGCCACTCGGATACACATCTGAATCGGTTACCGGTGGTATGGGCAGGACTGTAGCGGATGTCGCGTTGCAGCTAGTCGCGTTGGCTGGCCCAGACCCTCGCGTTCCGAGTTCATTGATGCAACCGTCGTCGGTGTTCGCCCAACCGCTCGAGCGCGACTTCGTTGGAACTCGCATTGCTTGGAGCCGGAACGTCGGCGGAGCACCGATCGATTCCGCCATCAACGAGACGCTTGATGCGCAACGACACATCTTGGAAGATTTGGGATGCGTCGTAGAAGATGCCGAGCCGCCATTGCAAGACGCTAGCGAGATATTCCACGTTTTGAGGGCAGCGATCTTCGCCCACCAACATGAAGTGAACATCAGGGACCATCGTGACCTGGTCAAAGAGACGATCATTTGGAACGCTGAAGAGGGTGATCGACTAACGGCACTCGATGTTAAAAAAGCCGAGGAGCGTAGGACAATTCTGTACGCGCGTATGGCGGAGTTCATGTCCAGATACGATTACCTGATGTTGCCGGTCACGTCAGTGCCGCCGTTCCCGGCAGACTTGGAGTATCCAACTACGGTCGCCGGACAGCCTTTGTCCAACTATCTCGAATGGATGTCGCCGTGTTCGTCGATTACTGTTACCGGATTACCAGCAATCTCGGTTCCAGCCGGTTTCGATGCAGACGGGTTGCCGACCGGGTTACAGATAGTTGGGCGCCAGCGCGCAGACTTCTCGGTATTGCAGATGGCGCACGCATTCGAACAAGCTACGCAGTATTGGCGGAAACGCCCCGCTCTGGTGGCATGATCCCGGGGCGGCATCTTGAATCGATGAGGAAAAAGGCATGGATCTGGAACTTGAAGGAAAACTGGCTGTCGTAACTGGCGGTAGCAGAGGTATCGGCAAGGCGATAGCCTGGGAATTGGCGCGCGAGGGATGTGATGTCGCAATATGTGCACGAGACCCTGACGCCCTTGAACTCGCAAGTCAAGAGATCGCGGCGGACACAGGTCGAGACATTTATCCGATTGAATGCGACACTACCGACACCGATTCAGTCAACAGTATGGTCGCGCGGGCGAATTTCCAACTGGGCGGTATCGACATTCTTGTCAACAACGCAGCGCGGCCACTCGGTCAGGCACCGGTTCCGGGAATTGAAGGCGTCACTGATGAAGCGTTTAACGAGGACATCAACACCAAAGTGCTCGGATATCTGCGTTGCGCCCGTGCGGTTGCGCCGATCATGAAAGATCG
>JAAXHR010000438.1:0-185 GCA_012270805.1 Dehalococcoidia bacterium | reverse complement strand
TCGGCAGTCGGATCCATTCGCAACGTTGGAGTCTCCGCTCTGACCAAAAACCTCGCCGATGAACTCGGACCGCACGGTATCAACTCCGTGGTCATACACCCCGGCGGTACCAGGACTGAAGCTACAGCTGGAGTCGCGGCCGCGCGAGCCGAAGAACGTGGCGTATCAGTTGACACGATTCTCGA
>JAAXHR010000385.1 GCA_012270805.1 Dehalococcoidia bacterium | reverse complement strand
ACTCGTGGCCGAAAGACCTGGGGCATCGAGGTCAAAGCCGCCGCGTCGGTGACATCCAGGGACGGGCGGGGGCTCGCTCGGCTCGCCGCCCAGTGCGGCAAGGATTTCGAGCGAGGCATTCTCTTTTACGCAGGCCGGGGCATTTTTCCGTTGCCTGACAAGCGGATGCTTGCCGTGCCGTTGAATGAACTGTGGAGGCGCTGAGAATGGCTACACCTTATGTCGGACACCCTTCGGACGACGGACCACGCCTCGTGGGGAGTTCGGGGTCGATGGGCGTGTGCCCATGAGAGGTACGGGCGTTCGTGTCGCTGTGGCAGAGAGACAGGTGGCAGGCCCAACCTACGTCACCAGCCTCAGGGCATTGAAGAAAGCCCGATTTCGTTGCTGAGCACGACTGATGAACGCACGGTAGTCGAGAACCTCAACGTTCATGTTGAGGCTACCCACCATACCGTACCAGCGCCACTCTTCCTCAACCTGCTTCATCTCTCCTGGGCCGTCGCGAAGCACAGACTCCACTTTCGGGTTAAGCGTGACGATCGCATACCCGTCGATACGAACATTCATGCTGATGCCCGGAAGAGTGACGCCGTTGACATCCATGGATCCGCCGTCTCGGAGCCGCCGCGCATAGCGAACCAGCTGAGCCACGGGGTTCTTTTTGTCATTCCTGTCCGGCTTCTTGAACTCAACGATCGAAACGTGTTGGAACGGTTCACCTGTTTTGAAGGCCAAGATATCGGGGCGCTCCATACTGTCGCTCGGAGCAGCATCGTTCTTTGACATTGGCATGTCGGAGCTGATGAACTCGTAGAATGACAAAGTGTCGTCGACGAGCCATAGATTGTGGTCCTCGTAGTCGACATCCCCATTGGTCTTCTTAAGGGGAAAGACGATCCGGTGAATGTGCTCCTCTAGCGCACTCTCCGGCCGCGATATCAGCTTTTGAAGAAGCTGTAATACGGCTCGACGCTTCACAACGTATCGCACGAGGTCGTCCTGGCCAGCAAGGTTCGTCTCTGAAACAACGCGATAGAGTTTCTCCGCCAACTCGTTGACATCAGTCTCGCTCTTGACCAACTTCTGCTCGACATCCGATTGTTGCTTTCGAATGTCGAACTCCCAGTCTTGCTTGACGCGATAAAGGGCCTCGTCGATGAGCCTCGAGTTGTCGGTCCACTTGATACGCGCAAGTTCGTCCCGCTTTTGCTCGAGGAGTCGAGCGTACTCAGGTTGCTCTGTCCGAATGTGATGTTCGACCTTCCTGATGGTCACCTTCCGTTCTGCTTCCAGAACTTGCATGAGTCGGCCATTGACAACTCTGCCGACCTCATCGCGAAGTGTCTTCAAATCAAGGAGTCCGCTACGTTCATGGATTGGTTCTCCATCAGGGAGAACGAAGTGGGTGCGTGTCGCGTCAGCATACGCATCCAGAGTTGGTCCGCCAACATATGCATGGTGCACGAGAGGTTCGCCCTTTTCCCCACGGGTTGGGTCCGCACTGAGATCGGATACATCAGCAAGAGGAAACGACGACACAACGCGGTCGTTGGCCAAGAGGTGCCCGAGGTGCTTCTTACCCGCAGCGTGGCGCTGCTGAACGTGGCGTAGGTTTAGGTCATGATCGCCGACTTTGAATTGCTCCAACTGGCTGATATCGAGTTCCTGGGTTAGATCGTTGACCACTCGCTCAAAAATGCCGTCCGCACGATGCTCAATGACGGTGACACGCGGGCAATTACCAACCACGAAGTAGTTGAAGCAGTGTTCAAACACTCGCTCAGCAATGACATCTAGCCCCCTTCTGAGTGGCTCCTCGTAGTGCCTTCGTACGTCCACGAGTCGAACCTGCGTTTCTATCGTCTCCTCGGTTTCTAGCGCTTCGTCCGAGAAATCCGAGATCCCGGTTTCTGTCGGAGAAAAGGTGAAAGTCCTACGTCGGAGCCGATCCTCGTCGTCTCGAAACCAGCTCTTGATCTCGGCCTTCTCAAACACGACCAACCACGTTAGTCGGCCAATTCCCTTACCCCCTCGTTCAATCTTCGCCGTGCTGTCCGCTGTCTCGAAAGAATTCAGGTTCGGATCGGTAAAGCCGATCCCATTGTCGACGACGGTAAAGCTCTTGACAGGTTCAACAGGTGACCTGCCAGCTATTCCCGGCAGTCGGTGCTGCTGGACTCGGTACACATGTACCTGAATGCAGCCCTTCTCAGCCGCACCCTCAAAGCCGAAGCGCTCCTCAATCGAGTGAATGCTGTTGACGATGGTCTCGAAGACCGGCACAAATGCGTCCTGCGCTGCTACCTTCGTGTTTCGCAGGCGGCCTTTAAAGGGTAGCAAGCAGATTTGTGTAACT
>JAAXHR010000453.1 GCA_012270805.1 Dehalococcoidia bacterium | reverse complement strand
TAGCTCGCACTACCTTGGGAGTCCGCGTCCACAAGGAGGATGTCGTGCCCTGCAAGCGCCCTCAATGCGGCGAGATGCGTGGCGATCGTGGTTTTCCCGGTCCCGCCTTTCTCACCCCCGACCAGAAGAACCATCACGACTCCTTGATACTGCTAGTATAATATAGTATCGAATGGAACTATAGCATACTATTACTGTGTGCATCTTTAAATTAATTCTTCATGCCAACTCCGACCGCCCGATGCCCGCAATTCTGCAGAGCGGAGCGTATGGCCCGAATCATCGCGCTCAGGACACTCGATACCGACGTACTCTCGGCACCCGTTCCGGGAGTTCAGTGGAGGCGAACAGATTGTCCCCTCCGTTCGCTCTTGGAGGGGAAGCGCGCAGAGCGGTAGAGCCCGTCAAGCGCCTGAAGGGCGTTGCGATCGTCCGCTGGTGTTCCGACGGTCGTATAGGTCGACGATTGCTGTGCTGGGTGTTGGACTGACGACCGACGGCTGATGAGCTTACGAATGTGCTTCGAGTTACGGGCCGACTGGTGAATGAACAGGAGGTGCAGTCATGATGAAGCGTGGGCGTGGGCGGTTTCGGCCGAACGTTCTGGTGCTTGTTGGCTTCGGTTATCTGACGGTGGCGTCATGTTCGGCAGCATGGCATGTGGGAGTATGACGGCTGAAGATGCCTACAACGTGATCGAAGGACCGCTGATGGCGTTGATCGGTGGTTCACTGGCGATAGCGAAGAACCTACTCACACCCGACAAGGAAGACGGCCAAGGCGCCGACGCCAATGCGTTACAATCGCCCGCCGGAGATCTCTCGAAGGCCGGCAATCCGGCACCGGAATGACCGACGAGGCAAGCGACGGATTCACGGACTGAAGACCGAGCGGGAACCCTTCATGGCACCGTAGCCTGAGGAAGCGTGCGTCCCTTCAACAAATCATTCCCCAACAACTTGGACATGAGAGACACCATCAGGTCCATAGCGGTCTTGGTAGCGCCCTCACCGAGGCCAGAAGCCGGACGCGACGACTCGACAATCTCAGCGTATCGTCGTTGAAGAGCCAAGGGTGGGGAAACCACCAAGAGTTGCTGTACGTCACCTTGGTTGATGCTCGACTGATTGATCGCGTCCTTTGCATTCACGCAGAGCTGGTCTCTGATCGAGTCGATCTGAAGCATGGAAATAAGGAATTCAGGAAGGATCCGCATGGAATCTAACCCTATTCGCATAATGTTGGACTCGAATACTGTGGGCTCCTCAATGTCCGGAATAATCGCGGACTTGCCGAGAAATGGCCGACTATTCACGCGATTGATGACGATATCGTTCTTGCGGAGAGCAAATTTGTCCACAGTGGCACGATCCACGCGTACGCGCTGCAAGCTGGTGGGGTCGGTGACATGTCCTTCATAGAATCCGTCGATCCGAAGGATAGGCGTACCGGATCCGTATTCAGATTTCGGTCTATACAGACCGTTCTGTGGTCCGTTCAGAATCACGCCTCCTAGAGGTTCAGCCCGCCACCCCATCGGATTCTCAACCGGATCCCCGAACATCTTAACGAACAGCGCCGGCACGAATTCTCGCAACCGTTCGGCGGCCTGCGCTCGCAGCCGCTCGATCTTTGCTGCCCGGTTCAGAATGCCGACGATTCGCCTCTGCTCGTCGAGCGGCGGGAGGGGAACGGGGAAACT
>JAAXHR010000277.1 GCA_012270805.1 Dehalococcoidia bacterium | reverse complement strand
CCAGGCAGCGCGCTGGCTGTCGTTGATCTCGCCGAGATAGAGAATGTGGCGCTGAACGACCCGGCGGCCGCGGACCCGGACGTTCTCCACCACGCTCCAGTAGCGGTGCTCCTTGCCGTCTTTGAAGCGTCTCTTGCAGCGCACGAACATGGGCAAAGCGTCCGGTGCTTTGCCAGCCAGATCAAGGGGGCAGGTCGGCACTACACGCCGTTCTGGAGAAGCAAAGCCCGGAAATCCGCCACTTTCCGGGCCGGAAAATCGTCACATTAGCCGAAACGCGTGCCGAGTTGCGGAAGTCGGGTTAAAGGCCCCATCCATCCACCGCCCGTTGCACCAGTTGATCGAAGGAGCGGGCAATCACGTCACGACACGATCGACAGATCAGCAACACGTACTCACTCGTCCACTTTGAAGAAAATTCCTTGTCACCCAAGGCGTTCAGTAGAGCCATGCCAGCGGGAGACTCACGTTGAACAAGACGTGCAGTTGGCACCAACACCCAGGTTGGTTGGGGAAAACTCACGGCTACAGCGAGATACCCTTCGACGTTCGTCTCAAATAATGCGTCGAAGTCGGATGGCGTAAGCATCCGCGGTTTTCTGGCGATGACCTCTGCTTCGATCTCGATAGTGTTCGCGCCCCGGTGTGCTGATCGGAAGCACTCAGGCGTACCAACTCAGCGAAGGTGGTCTCTTCACTGTCCATATATGATGCAGCTCCTCTGTGCGGAAGATCGGTGCGCCGTCCTACCCGAGCCCGGACCTAACTACGAATTCTCGGTGCCATTCAGTAACGCCAAGAGCCTGTCCGAAGCTCCCCTGAAGGAACCCTTCTTAATCTTCGGGGGTACGCCCAGAGCCAAAATGTCCAATGACGCCAATGGATCGGCACGGACGTATACTTCCGTGCTTTGCATGCTGGAGTGTCCAAGCCACAGAGAGACCGCTCTACGGTCCTTGGTTTCCTGATAGATGTGCATGGCACACGTGTGACGAAGACAATGTGGCGTTATGTGCTTCGCCCTTAACGAAGGAACCTTCTTCTCGGCAGCCTGAACGTAGTGAGCGATGCGGCGCGCAAAAGCATGTCTACCGATGGCTCGTCCGCGGTGGCTCACAAAGAGATTTTCGTCACCAGAATGGGGACGAATGCGCAGCCAATCCTTCAGAACACTGGTTGTCTCACACCATAGAGGACGAACGCGTTCCCGTCGCCCCTTACCCATTACCCGAACCGAATCAAGCGACGGCTGACCCAGATCTGCAACGCGCAGTCCGACCAACTCGGATACCCGTAATCCCGCCACGTAACAGAGATGCAGCATGGCTCGGTCGCGTACTCCCAGTCGGGTTTTGATGTTCGGGGCATCGAGGAGAGCTTGTAGTTCATCGCGATCGAGGTAGTCAATCAGCGGATCATCTCGACGTTTTTCGGGAATCTGTTTCACTTGACCTGCCAACGCCAAGCAGGCAGGTGCCCTGTACTGCAAGTAGTTGAAGAACGACTTGATCATGGCGAGTCGTGCATTTCGCGTCCGGACCGAGTTGCCCCGCACTTCCTCAAGGTGATTCAGGAAGTCAACGACCAATCCTGGCTCAAGATGTTCCACCTCCAGTTCGCATGGCTCGACTCCGGCTTGCTTTGCAGCGTAGTTGACAAGCAACGTAAAACCGTAAGTATAGTTGTCGATCGTGTGTGTGCTGGCGTTTCGAATACTGGGAAGATGATCGTACAGAAACCGCGGAAGGTGAGTCGCGAGTGCAGTCATTGTTGGTTCCTCCCTTGACGCGCAGCTTCGGTGGCCATAGAGATTTTGCGCAGGATTTCTGGGGTTGCTTCCAGATACCAAAACGTATCTGACAGGCACGCGTGTCCGAGGTATGTACTAAGTGCCAACATGTGCCTGTCGACGAAAACCTTGTCTCTTGGACATTGTTCCAGAGAGCGGGCCGCAAAACTGTGTCGCAAGTCGTGCAGCCGTGGACCGCGTTGGCCAGGGCCGCCACGCAACCCTGTTTTACGGGCTAATTTGAGAAACGCCCGGCTCACAGTCGCATGGTCAGGAGGCTCGCCAGTTGACAAAACGAACAAATGGCCACTTGGCCCCCCTATCAGCCTTCGGACTGAGAGATAGTGCTTCAGTGCCTCACGCGTCGTCGCATGGATCGGAATAAGTCGGCTTTTGCGGAACTTGCTCTCCCTCACCACCAAGCCATCGGCTGTTATGTCGGACATCTGCAATGCCACCGCTTCGGAAACGCGCATTCCAGTTGCCGCTAGGAGCCCGATGATGCACCGATGGGTGTATGGTGTAATCGAAGCTCGTGGCGGTAAGTGGCGAGCGGCTTCAAGGATTCGCTCGATTTGCGTTCGACTCAGGAGAAACGGAACAGACCGCCTCTTCAGTGCCCGTCCGAAAGTGTCTGAAGGCGGAATTTCGTGGCGGTCGTCCTCGGCGTGCATGGAAATGGCGAAGGCGCGCACGGTTCGAAGTCGGTTAATGGAGCCCTTGTTGGACTGCGCCTGGGCCGCCCATTCCAGGATTGTTTTCTTCCGCAGATAGCAGTCGCCCCTCTCCTCTGCGAATGAGGCGAAGGTCCGAAGGTTCCGCTCTTGGGCTGCAAACTTGTAACCGAGGGTCTGTTTGAGCGTGACATAGTGCTCTACGTCCTGGATGATGGTCATTTGACGTCTCCGATCCAGGGCTGGACAACCGATTCAAGCATTGGCGTATCGACCTTCGCGTAGATGGTTGTCGTTTCAATGGACCTATGGCGGAGCAGTGAACTTATAGCCTCCAGAGTTGCGCCCGGTCGGAGCAAGTTCGTGGCGGCAGAGTGACGAAGCAGATAGGCTCCGCCTCTCATCTCTTGGTTACGTATTCCCGCTCTCTTCAGGGCATTCCGAACAATGATCGATATGGCCCCTGAGGTTGCAAAGGGCTCGTAGGGGGGAATTGCGCGCAGGAACACGACCTCTTCTTGAACCCGAGGCCGCCCGTGTTCGATGTAGCTCAGCAATGCATCACCAGCATCTTGTGGCAAGGGTAATCCCACTGATCTCCTGGATTTTCCAAATACGCGAAGAACGCTGTGGTCCCAATCAATGTCTCCGAGGCGTAGTCTGAAGACATCGCCTCCCCGTAACGCAAGGCGGGCCAATAAGAGGAGGACTGCACGGTCCCTTAGCCCCGTGGGTGTCGTTACATCGCACGACGCAATCACGCGTTCGACATCGTCGGAGAGCATGTATCTGGGCAGTGTCGAGAGTCTCCACCTGGGAACGGAAGGTATTGCGCCCGCAAGTGCTGAGGCACATCTCCCGATGGATGCGAGAAAGAGCAGATACATTCGCAGTGACACGGTTATGTGTTGGGCCTCAACGCGAGATCTCGACTCGAAGCGCCTTAGCAAAGCACTCTTGATCGATCGTGCGTCGTATGCTGCCGGATCCCGGCCAAGATAGGGGAAGAGTCCTGTGACGTGCCTGAGGTGATTCTGAATGGTCGCTTGGCGAATGCCGCGGTTGGTTTGGAGCCAACTACGGAACTCACTCAGTTCGACGAACCGCTCTTCGATGGCTATGGGCGGTGCGCCAGGCGCGACCCCTCGCATTATGAGATATCGCACGAATCTCCGAACGGCGAACAGGACGAAGTTATTCCTTGTGGGCTTGACAAGAAACTTCCGCTCGCAGATGCAGTCGTGTGTGGCGAATCGTTCAATCGCTTTATTGTTGATGCCCGCAATAGGAATCCGCTGCTGGCGAAGCCAGACTCCAAAGTGGTCGCAATGGAAGCGGTAGGTGTCGACTGTTGCGGGTGCGCGGCCTTGTTCTTTTAGGTCCGACAGAAAATCTGCCAGCAGCGTTCGAAGTGTATCGAACTCGGACGGATTCGATACTCGACACGATATCTCAAGGAAGCGGATAAATTCGCGAACCTTGGGAATGAGGCTCTTTCGATTGGCGTGTAGTCGAAATAGCTCACCCTTCGGTCGCCGACATCGACATTCGTGATCGCGAAAGCACCGCAACACGTCGTCATCGATGTCCTCCAGCTTTCTGTCACTTTCGTTCAGCCAAAGCAGGAAATGCTTCACTGGGCCTGCGAATTCCTTCAGTCGGCCCTTAGGTACACCGATGCCGGCGAGGTGATCCAGGAATTCCGGTAGGTACGGTTGAAACACATTCCTGTCTGGGGAGGTGGCAGTGGTCAGGTCCTTCTTGGATGACATTACTTCTCTCCTCTTTCTGGTAGCCGTATGGCAAGAAGAGGAGATGGCATGAATGAGGTGTGAACGGTCGAGCACCCAGCGCCGTGTTAGGTGTTGGGAGAGGCGGATAGGTTGCAGGTTGGATTATCAATGTAGGGC
>JAAXHR010000155.1 GCA_012270805.1 Dehalococcoidia bacterium | reverse complement strand
CTCTCATCGAAGAGGGCGACGAGGTGATTTACCCAAACCCGGGTTTCCCTATTTACGAGTCGATGATCAACTACGCGGGCGGCACCGCAGTACCGATTCCGCTTGAAGAGCGTTTCGATTTCTCGCTCGATGTTGATCGTCTGGAAGCGTTGGTCACCGATAACACGAAGTTAATCATCGTCAACTCGCCCAACAACCCCTGCGGCAGCGTGATTTCCGACGCGGACTTGGGACGCATCGCAAAGATCGCTGTCGAGAACGACCTCGTCGTCCTATCCGACGAAATCTACAAGGACATGTACTACGAGGATTCGCACACTTCGATTACGAAATTCGACGATATGGTCGACCGCACGATCATCTTAGACGGTTTCTCGAAGAGCTACGCGATGACCGGGTGGCGTTTGGGCTACGGTGTGTTCCCAGAATTCATGCTCGATGCGGTCACGAAACTGATGACGAACAGCGTTTCGTGCACATCGGTCGCGGTTCAGATGGCGGGCATCGCTGCACTGCAAGGTCCCCAGGATTCTGTCGCCGATATGATGGACGAGTTCCGCATCCGTCGCGATCTGGTCGTCGATGGCTTGAACAACCTTCCGGGCGTGTCTTGCCGAAATCCTGGCGGCGCGTTCTACGCGTTCCCGAACATCAGCGGAACCGGGCTTGACAGCCGGACCTTCGCAGATAGGGCGATGGATGAGGCCGGTGTTGCACTTCTTTCCGGAACCGCATTCGGTGAATACGGCAACGGCTATATCCGCATCTCTTTTGCCAACTCTCAAGACAACCTGCGATTGGCAATCGATCGCTTGGGTGAAATGCTTTCTTAACCCGCTTGTCGGCAGTTAGATCCTGAAAATTCCGGCGAGTCAATTCGGATTTTCACGGAGTTTCATGGCTATGGTTTGTCGATGCTTACACGGCACGCCTTCATCAAGTCGCGTGTGTTGGCCTTAGCAATAGCGCGCAACACGTGTGTTGTGTTACTACGGATTTGTTTTTGAACGGCCGAGACAACCATTTCGGAACTTTCGTTCAACAAGCCCCAAAACGGCGGTAGCTCCGAACGGTTGATCAAGCCTTGAGGCGCCATGATGTAGTGGAAATTGGCACACGCCAAGAACGATGGGTCGTGGAATTTAGTCGAGAAATGCACCAAGGTGCGTTCCTTCGCTGCGAGCCGTCCCTCAATATCTTCGTGATCCCTACGCGCCGAGACGTAAGTCAGATTTTCTCGCCAATCAATGCCAGATCTGGCGGTCTCGACAGCATGTTGGCGCGCGTCGTTAAGCACTGTGGCGGTCAAATTCGCAGCATCTTGAAGTGCCGTCAGTTGTGCCGTAGCACGTTTGCGGTCGGATTCCGACTTGTCATCACGCTTCATATCCCCTCTAGATGATTTCACCTCCACGATGTAAACCATGTTGTTCTTGCCGACACCGACGAGATCTACAACGCGACCGAAGGGGCCTTCGAGCCTGACCTCCATTCCGATCGCACGACATTCAGCTATTGAGTAGAGCCAGCGCCAAGCAGCCCACTTGAGCTGATATGTGAAATCTGTTTCGCTAGCCGATTTGAGAACTTGCGATGGCCCCCTATAGTTCAGGTCGGCGTCACTGCTTGCTCTGTCACGGGAGATTTCGTCCGTCAATGTGCTCACCTTTGACAAATGTCTAAAATTTATTCTGGACGCGCTTGCATTTTACTAGAACCAGTGTGCTATACTAGTAATCGAACAAAAGTTTCAACAGGCAATCCGCTGATGCCGAATACTTGGAGAGCGACATGACGATCATACGAAATGGACGAAACGCCACCGCATCCAAAGAGTTCGTGATTGTTGGAGTCGGAGGCGCTGGAGCTAAATCTGCAACCGAGTTGTCGAAGGTACTGGGAAATCCCGACGATGTCATCGCCGTGGATCGAGAGATGGACGATCTGCGCGCAGTCACCGTCGGCAGACGGATTTCGATCGGTTACCCGGTGTTCATTCGTGACACTGAAGGGGTCAATGACGACGAGTATGTCGACAAAAACGACCTGTTCCGACTGAAGACATTGATCGGCAAAGCATCAATCGTGTTCGTGATGGCTGGCCTCGGCGGGACGACCACCGTGGAGATTTTGCCAGCGGTGCTCCGAACAGCAATGTCGACTGGAGCTGCCGTTCTCGGGATAGTGACGATGCCATTTGCGTTCGAGGGGCGCACACGGTTGAACACCGCAGGTGTAGCCTTGCAGAGCGTTCGAAACACTGGATGCTCGCTCGCATTGATCGACGCGGACAATGCGTTGTCTAGTGCGTCTATCGCGGGTGATTTAGCATCCGAACTCTCGGCTGTCAAGGCGCGCGTTGTGATGAATGTGCTTTCTGCGTCGAATGCCGAATCGCTCGGGACGTTGAATACTGCTCCTGAGTTGCTGGATGCGATCAAATGTGGCGGCGCAACTTTGATCTCATACGCGACGAGCGAAGATGTGTCCGAGTATCGGAAAGTGGCGCGCGAAGCCATTAAAAACCCGATCACTTCTGGGCTGGATCTATGTAACGCAGATTTCGTCAGTGTGATCGTTGCAGGGCCGCGCGACATGCCGATCAAAATCCTAAATTCTGCGATTGGTATTGTGCAGAATGAGTTGTCTCAAAAGGCTGTGTTGTCGACATCATTCATCCCGAACGGCGACTCAGGCAAAGCAAACCGAGTCCGTATCAGCATCCTTGCCGGAATGCGCGCAAGGGCGGAGGAGGTCGAAGCTGAATCGCCGATACAGACAGATCCACAACAGGGCTTCAATCTAGTCGATGCCACGTCAACTGTCCCGGTTGTCACTGAACCGGCAGGGGATGTCATCGATGATCTATTCGGTGCACCCGACTGGTTAGTCGATCGACCGGACGAGAAATCGCGTGTGCCAGCACTGCTCTGACAAGCCATATCGTGCGCCCACGTTCGGCAATAAGTGGGCCACTAATGGAACGGCGGGGAAGGGCGTTGGTGTGGAACCCTTAGATTGCGCTCGCATCGATGGTTCGTAGCCTCCTCACCCAATCGGTGCCGCAATCGCACCAATTTCGACCCTTCCCGCCGAACTCTTCTAATCGCCCACCTTGCCCGGTCCAGCAGGATCATCAACGGTCAAGTCCTGGATTATTCTGTCGGCGAACTTCAGTTCTGAATCGTCCTGCGGTTCGTAACCGAGCACGCGCCGGGCGTTTTCGAGCGACCAGAATGCGCGAGTATTGGCACTGATTCCGTAGACGATCAACCATGGAACGCCGTGCTCATCCTCGATATTAGGAGTTTCGATCGCTTTGGTGAAGAGTTGCCTGAGGTCGCGTTCGCTGAAATGAGCTCCCAATCCACGCTTATACGTCGATTGGCCCGTGCCGCCATGCAACTCGTCGGCGTGGGCAAGCAACTCGTCGGCGTCCGTCTCACGCGGATTGCCGATGCGTACTTGCACGACCTCCAGCTTTCGGCCAAACGCGCCGCAAGCGTACGGATAAGCGAGAAGTTCATATGCCGCCTTCGCCCAACCGTAGAAATTGTCTGAGAGCGGCACTTCGTCTTCGAAAACCATCTCTTTTTTCCGGTTGTGGATGAGCGCGTGTTCGTACCAATCGGCAGCGTGGTTGGAACTCGCAACCACAACACGCTTGACATCTGCGTCGTAGGCGGAGCGATAGACGTTGTTGGCCATCTGAACGTTTTCGTGTTCCGTCGCAAAACGATCGATGTGAGGAACATCAGTGCCGTAGACACCGCCGGGGCTCGATCGTTTGTACGCGAGGTGGATGACCGCATACTGCCCGGCGAAGTACTGTTCGTATTTGGAGCGTTCAGTGTCGATTAGGTCCACGATTTGGACACCATCAACCGTATTGCCGTTGCGGTCGGTGTCGATCGCATCAATCAGCGTCAAATCGTAACGATCCCGATACTCCTTGAGCATCTGCGACGCTATGTATCCGCTCGCACCAGTGATCAATACTTTCAGTTTGTCTGACATGTCGATTCGCTCCAAATCTGCCACGTGATTGGTTGTTTTAGGTTCAATCCATCAACTCTTCACCCCGCGCAGCGGGACCTTCCTCGGCTGAGAGGATGATCGCGTAAGTCCCCACGAGATGATCGTGCAGAGCCCGATGGTCTTCTCGCAATATGAAAAGGTAGCCGATGTAGAAGATCAGCGTCGATACAACGGTGGCGAGTGATCTGGCGAACGCCAACCGGATCCCCGGAATGCTGCCGTTGCCGTCGAGAATGTAGACGTTGAGTGCGCGTTTGCCAATGGTTGTTCCCCACATGCCCACAAGGATGGTGTTGTAGATCGTGGTCACGGTGAAAGCGAGTAGCAAGCCCGCGAATACATCGGCAATCGATTGTGTTCCTGCTGGCGCAGTGCTTGTACCGTCGGGTTCCGAAATCTGCGTGTCTGAACCGAGGACTGGAGTAGCGGTGGGTAGAGCCGCAAACTCATCTCCAACGGCGTCGAATTCGGCCGTGATCGCGTCAACGTCTATGTATGGACGCCCCAGCA
>JAAXHR010000132.1 GCA_012270805.1 Dehalococcoidia bacterium | reverse complement strand
GTTCCATTTGTTGGCGGTGCCTTCGGTGGCAAATTGACGGTCAAGGAAGGTGCTATCGCCGCTGCACTTGCGCGTAAAGCACGGCGTCCTGTCAAGATTATCTTGACCCGCGCCGAAGACCTCTCCGCTACCGCAGCACGCACGCCATTCATCTTTGATATAAAGGATGCTGTAACTAAAGACGGGATTCTAATTGGTCGCAAGGTTACCTCGATTCTCTGGGGTGGCGGTTATAGCGGCGAAGGGATTCTCAAACCGATTTTCTCCACGCATCTCTATCCCGGTTCCTACCGTTTAGCCGCGCTCTGGGTAGACTCCTACGGCGTTTATACCAACCGTGTCTCCGGTGGTGCGTTGCGAGGCTACGGTTGTGCGGAGTCCGCTTGGGCGGTCGAAACTCAGATGGATATCATCGCGAGGAAGTGCGACATTGACGCTGTTGAGCTGCGTATAAATAACTTGCTGAACGAAGGTGAGCGCACTGCTATCACCATGCCCGCCCATGCGTTCAGCGCTCACGAATGCTTGACCAAATGCGCTGATGCGATTGAATGGGAAACCCCCTCTGAATCGTTGGACGATCCGTGGTATCGTGGGAAGGGTATCGCTTTGGGGAATAAGTATTCGTTTGCACCGACCGCTTCCAGTACGGAGTTAAAGGTCCATGAGGATGCTTCCTGTGAGCTGCGAACCAGTGCCGTCGATTTAGGGCAGGGTGCTTATACTATTCTCACGCAGATCGTCGCCGATGAGTTCGGGATCGAGATTGATCAGGTCAAGCTGGTCACCCCGGACACCGCAATCACGCCCTTCGACCATGTTGCCGGCTCCAGTCGGCAGACCTTCCACACCGGCAATGCCACCCGCATGGCGTGTGACGATGCGAAACGTCAGATCCGGGAACTCGCCGCGCCGAAGTTAGAAGCGGACCCGGACGACTTAGACGTTTCCGGTGGACGTATCTTCGTCAAGGGGTCTCCTGAGCAGTCCATTGAAGTTGAAGATCTGTTCGTGGTTGAGATGCTTGCCGGCAAACGTCCGGCGGATGTCGAGGTTATTGGTAAGGCGACGTGGGAAGTCACTGCCAGTCCGCACGACCCAAACACGGGACAGGGCGAGGAACCGATGGCTTACATGGGACACGGTGCCCAAGCCGCCGAAGTTGAGGTCAACGTTGAAACGGGGCAGGTTCGTATTCGGAAGTTTGTCTCGGCGATTGATGTCGGCAAGGCGATGAACCCACAAGGGGTCGAAATGCAGAACTACGGCGGCGGGTGCATGGGTATCGGAATTGCGCTGCACGAGGATATGTGTTTTGATGCGAGTGGGGAGATGACCAACGCCAGCCTCATGGACTATAAGATCCCGTCCATCATTGAGATGCCGTTGAAGGAATACATGGAGTCGATTATCGTTGAGGTTCCACACCAGCATGGTCCTTACGGTGCCAAGGGTGCCGGTGAAATCGTCGTGGTGCCCACCTCGCCCGCGATCGGCAATGCGATCTATGACGCAATCGGTGTGCGTATCTGGGATCAGCCGTTGACTCCTGAGAAGGTGGTCAAAGCGTGGAAGGAGAAGAAGGCGTCCAGTAACGGTTCTGGATCATAAGCTACGGCGGGATAGTCTAGCGGTAACGTCTAGGGTTTATACCCTGAACGATCTGTATTTCCTCCATACTTCATGGCATAAACGAGCAGATTTGTCATAAAGCGATGGACATCTGTCGAGCGACGCAGCCGTAACATAGTTCGGCTTTCGATCTCCACCGTCTCCATTGCACACATATAATCCTTGCGATTATAGACGACAGCCAGTCGATTGTTTATAGTGATTCCTTTTTGGTATTTGAACTG
>JAAXHR010000437.1 GCA_012270805.1 Dehalococcoidia bacterium | reverse complement strand
CTTCATGTCGGTGAGCATGGCCGCCAAGAGCGTGCCGCTTCCGCAGGCAAGATCAACGGTCTTGTGCTCGCGCCAGACTTGCGGGTCGATCCAGTCTTGATCTCCGCAGGCATCGAGAGTCAGGCGAGCCGCAATGGACGCGGCGACGGGTCGGGTGAAAAACGCTCCATCGCTGGCCTGGTTGCCCATGACCTTGTTGAAGAGCGGGCCGGCGTGGTCTGCGCCCATATCGGCGTAGGTCTCCGCGATGCGCTCGGCTTCAGCGGCTATGTGATGGAGTGCGCGTTCCATGCCGCTCGTTTTGCCGGTATTCTCGATGGCGTAGATCGTCTCCAAAGCCGGCTCGACAACGGGACGGAAGTCGTGCCGAAGAATTCGCTCCCACTCCCGACTCAGTCTTCGGATCACGTTGGCATCGTTCTTAACGTCCGATAGATCGCTAATCCCGGAAAGCCAACGTCCGGCGCAGATGCGCTGATGGAGCATTGCCGCGTTCATCAAAAGCAGTGCCGCAATCGTGCATCCGTCCGCTTGTTGCATCAAACTTGCTTCGTTCAGATTGTCGAGACCGAAGTGTCGGTTAAGTGCTTCAACCAGATCGTCGCTCCGCAAATGGAAAGCCGCCTCGCTGATACCCGACTCCAGCAGGTTCAGATCGCGCGCCACGCGGTTGTCGCTGAGCCCCGATTTCTGCAAAAGGTTGACCTTGATAGCATCGGCATACTCGCCTAATCGGCTGAGCATAATCATCTGCATGGCGCTCTGGTTGGCAACCTCGTCACTGGTCCGACGTTCTCGCTGTTTCCTCCGCTTTTCTGAGGGCGGTTGCATTCGGACTCCTTTGCCCTCGTTGATCATCTTTTTCGCTTTGGCTTTGCTTTTTTCGACATCGACCGCGCCCGGATTACCATGTCGGTCCGGTTTTTCGCGCACCACAGTATCCATCCGCATCTCGATGTTGCCGTCACCACTCTTCTTGCCGGTTATGATCTGCGTGGGTTCGTTCTTGACAAATGGGAGACCAGCATCGAATAGGTCGTTATCACCATGCTCGACCACGGGATCGAACTCCGCGCTCAAAGTGCTCTCGCGATTCAGGACGCGTTCAACCGCCTCGCCCGCAGTACCGGGCTTGCCAGAATGTTGGCGATACTGGACGCGACTGCTGTCCTGATTGACAACCGCTGTCAAGGTATGCGTAATCTCCGGTTCTTTAGGCAAGTAGAAGGCCATCAATTTGGACAGTTCACCTTCAATGCGCTGGTCGTGAGCACGAAGTGCCAGCAGAATCTGCCCCAACTCTCTCCAACCTTCATCCATATCGCTGCTCGCCAAGAAATCCTCGGCCTTCGCATCGGGTGGTATCAGAATCGGACAAATGATGTAGCCAAGAGACTTCTCCGGTGCAGTCCGCATCGCGCGTCCGACGGCTTGAATGACATCGATCGGACTTTTACGCGCCTCGAGAAACGCAACGGCGTTAAGCGAAGGCGAGTCGGTCCCTTCACCGAAAATCCCGACATTCAGAATGCCATAGGGGGAGCCTTCACTTGCTTCGGCAAGCTTCGTTTTAGCGTTGTCCCGCGCTGCTACGTTACTTGTAGCGTCAAGATGTTCGAGTGTGAAACTCTTCGCCTTTTGCCCCTCGGCGTTTTTATCGAGCCAATTGTTGACCCAGTTTCGGACCGGTTCGGTCTGTAAATGGCGCGCGAACTCTTTCGACTTGGCAACACTATTCATAAACGCAATACAGGAGTTGATTGCTAGACTCCCGTCTTCACCGCCTTGCGTCGCACCGCTCATCGCCAGAGCGAATACCAAACCGCGCAGAGCTTGCGCACTGGTAACGGCTTGTCGCCCGGTCAGTTCCGAACCCTCAGCCATCAATTTCGCTTGCTCATAAGCCTCGGGATCGTTGACCCCTATCGCAATGATCCGGTAGTCGGCAAGCCAACCGTTGCGAACGGCTTCAGGATAGCTCTTGCGATAAAGCTCGACACCAAACACCGTCTCGTCGTCCATCGAACGCACGATCCAATCTTGACGCTTGGCTCGACTCTTCGGCTTGATATCAAAGATCTTAGGCGTCGCCGTCTGGTAGACGCGGTAAGTAGCTGGAAATGCCTCTTGATCGTGGCAAAGAGTGAAGTTGCGGATTTGACGCTCCTCGTTTTTCGCCTTTTCCGACTTCGAAGCCTTGCGTAGAAACCCAGCCGTTCGGTGCGCTTCGTCCGCGATCAAGACCTTTGCTGTCGTTTTCGATGTCTGCAATGCCGTCGCCACGCGATGCCCGCTCTGGTAAGTCCCGAACACCACGCTCAACGCGTCGCCACCCTTCCCATTCGAAATCCACTTTGAAATCTCTGCCGCGTCGGTAGTTACCTTGCCCTTGATCTCGGATGCGCTGAAGTTGCTGTTGTCAGCCGTCGGATTATTGAGCAGATCGATAGCACCCTCGCGCTTGGGATTGTAGCCCGCGGTTTCGTCAGAACACACCGCGAGTGCGCGGATCGGCACAATGGCGTGTTGCAGATACTCGCGCCGAAGCTGGGCTACTAGCGCAATCGAAGGGCAAAGCACGACCGCCAATTCGCCGGCACTTGTCAGTTGCTCAACGATTCGCAGTGAAATCCGAGTTTTACCCGTCCCACAAGGCAAAATGATCTTGCCGCGCGCCTGACCTAAAGGCAACCCACCGCTCTCGGACCACTCATGTTCACGCAGAATCCGCACGCTAGTCTCAACCGCTTCATCCTGCATACATGACTTTGACTACTTGCCAGATTCATCATCAACATCGGGCTGACGGTGCGCGCAGTCCTCGGCGATCTGCGTAATTTGACGTTGCGATGCCAGATCGGCGCGGACATTCACCAGCTTCAACGGCTTTGACGACATCGACAAAGTCTGCTCGATGTTGCTGCTCAGTTTTGCGTCGCCGTTCGTTACGATCCAGCGTTCCGCCCAGATAGACCCTGCAGACGAACTCAGAAAACTGTCCGCCTCCCGCTTCGTGATGTCAGAGCCGCGCCCCTCAGCATCGAGTCTGCGCGACTTGCACTGAATTGCGATTAACTCGCCGTCGCTACGACGTTTGGCGACCACATCGATCCCTATATCCTGATTTGTGGTGTTAGGAAACCGATCTTCCCTCTCACCCCAATCCCCCCAAAGCCAAGCCTTATCCACATCCCAATCCTTCAAATGCGGCGCCGCTCGGGCAGTCAGATATTCCAACCACTTACCATCGGTACCCTGAGTGCTGGCCTCATCTATCTCACTGATAGCATCGTCGACTATCTTCGCCGCACTGGTGTCAAGCATTACCATGTGTATCCTTCGCGCACTTAGCATCCATCCGGTTACCTAGCGTAGTCTAAAGCCTTCAAGCTTTGCAATCCTGACCCCATTCACCGACGGCTGGACACCCGACTCGCCCTAGCCCACTTTTTGAACAAGTTCAAAAACTAAACTTGCCGCCAAATTGCCGATAAAACCGCCAATCGCGGCAACTTCCGGCAAGTCGCGGCAATCCAGCGGCAACTTCCACCCCGCCGAATCACCCCGCTTCACCAGTCCCCGCATTCCCGTATCATTCCCCATACACCCAAGGAGTCCCCCATGAAGATCACCGATCTCAAGTGCGCCATAATCGGCGACAACCCCATCGTTCGCATCACCACCGACGAAGGAATCGAAGGCCTCGGTCAAGCCGAGTGGACCAAACCCTACCTCAAACCCTTCGTCCTCTACTACAAAGACGCCATCCTCGGACAAAACCCCACCGACGTCGAACGCGTAATGAGCCGAATCCGTCGTTTAGGCAGCTTCAAACCGTGGGGAGCCGCCGTCAGCGCCATCGAAGTCGCACTCTGGGACATCGCCGGCAAAGCCGCCGGAGTACCCGTATACAAACTCCTCGGCGGTAAAGTCCGAGACAAGGTCCGCGTCTACAACGGAGGCATCCGAACCCCACTCAAAGGCAACAAACCCGAGCATTACGCCGAAAACATGGCCGAAATGAAAGAGTTCAAAGAAGGTTTCTCCATCATCAAACAGGGCATATCCTTCCACTCCCAGATGGCCGCCGAAATCCCCAACTACTTCTACGGAGAACTGCCCAAATACGACGGACCGCCACGCGGGGGAGTGCGCCCACCAGTCGGAGGCCCGTTGACCGAACAAGGCTTGAA
>JAAXHR010000302.1 GCA_012270805.1 Dehalococcoidia bacterium | reverse complement strand
CGCTCGTACTCGGCGGACTCTTCCTCTTCCCGTTCCCGTCCATCGACGCCCCAGAACTTCCCGGCGGTCAAATCCAAGTCAGCCGATGGGTCCTCGCCCGAATCGGAGCCGTCGCGCTCCTCTTCGCCATCTGGCTCATCCGAGAACTCCGCATCGTCGCACGTCCCGAATCGTACGTCCCGACCGGCTCTTCAAGCCTAGTCATCGGCACCACAGCCAACGTCACCAAAGACCTAGACCCTGACGGCGAGGTCTACGCCGCCGGAGAACACTGGTCGGCTCACACCCCGGACCGTACTACCATCCAAGCCGGCGAGACCGTGAAAATCCTAGAAATCGACGGCGTGACATTGATCGTCGAATCAGAAGAGGGCGACTGACAAAACGTCCCTTTCGCAAGGCGAAGAGGACGCGAGGGAGCGAAGCGACCTCGCAGGGGATGCCCGCAGGTGGATGGGAGACTTGCCCACGCACGTCCAGCTACATCCCTTCCCCTCCTTCCCAATCTTTCGCATCCTAGTTCAAACATCTGCGATAACCTATGCACAAACAACCCCGGACGTTCAAGACGCCTCGGCAAGGAGAAAAATATGGGATTGATCAACTTCGTGCGCGATTACGAACGAGTTGCGCGCTTCAGGCTCGGAAAGTTCGAGGGAATGATGGGCCCCGGAATCGTCATCTCGATACCTATCGTTCACCAGATACAGAAGGTAGACACCCGAACGGCGGTTTTGGAGATCCCACGCCAGACCAACATCACAAAGGACAACGCTCCGATCGACATCGACTTCCTCGTCTACATGCGTGTCGACATCAATCAAGCAGAGAAGGCGGTCTTGGAAGTCGAACACTACACCTCCGCTGTCGTCGGACTTGCGACCACAACCCTGCGTGCCGTCGTCGGAGACATCAGCTTGGACGAGGTTCTGTCGCAACGCGAGCGCATTAATGAGCTCATCCGCACGCGTCTGGATCAAGAAACCGGACGATGGGGCATAAAGGTCACCAACGTCGAAATCCGGGAGATCGAGCCGCCGAACGACATCCAAGCCGCTATGACCCGCCAAATGTCCGCTGAGCGAATGAGACGGTCAATGGTCCTCGAAGCCGACGGCCAACGCGAAGCCGCAATCACTGTTGCAGAAGGGCAGAAGCAGTCAGAAATCCTGAGGGCCGAAGGAGATAAACAGGCTGAGATCCTGAAAGCTGAGGGCGACCAGCAAGCAGCCGTACTCCGTGCATCCGGCTTCGCCGACGCGCTCCAGCGAATCCAAGACACTGCCACGGGTCTCGGTGGAAACACGATGACCCTCCAATACATGGATGCCCTCAAAGAGATGGCAGCCGGCGAGTCTACAAAGTTCGTGCTCCCGATGGAGATGACCAAGCTCATGTCCGGAATCGGTAATGTAATGGGCGGCGCCAGCACCTCAGAGAACAGCAACTAACCGCCGACCCTTCATCGGCGATTTCAACGGTGGGGTTGCCCGAAAACCCCACCGTTTTTTACGTTCAAATTCGTTCCAAGTCCAGTTTCGTATCGCTTTGAGGCGGTCTCGCCGAAACCATAATCTTAGTTTCACGTAAAAATTTAGCGAATTTCACCTGATTCTGACTGAAATACGACGACGTCAAGCAGATGAAGAGCGCTCTTCAGCAACGTCCGGGAGAGTCTCTTGATGTGCCCATTGCCACGTCCGACTTGTCATGCGTAACCGCATGTGCGGATGAATTCCGTTGGCTCGGATGGATGCCGATCGTCATGTCGAGATGATTCGATCCCAGGTCGGATCACGACTCTGAAGTCGCTGGTTGATGCCCGGAATTTATCAACACCTCAAGTGCCGACCTGCACGAATTTCGCGCTCGTCAGAGGCCCCAACATCCGACAGTCAATCGCGCTGAAAATATTGCTCCGACGCGCCGTGGGATGACCAAGATCTATCACCAAAAACCAGTCAACTAGTTTTGAACTTCGTCAAAAACAGAACTTGCCGCTGAATTGCCGCACCAGCGGCAACTTCGCGGCGGCAAGCGTTGATTTTGCCGTAAAATGCCGATAGAGCGGCAACTCAACGGCAAGAGCAGCAAATTCATGGCAAAACTCGGAGACTACGAATTCCCAGAAATCGGATTGGCCGAAAGCATCGAACTTACGCGACGGATCTACGACGAACTAGGCGGAGAAGTTCGTAGAGACGGCTTGGCGATGGTTTTGGGCATGTCACCCGCCGGCGGCGCCTTTGGTGCCCGTGTCGGCGCATTACGCATCTGGGGACTGGTAACTGGACGAGGTATGATCGAACTTTCGGCTGCCGGTGTGCGAGTTTCGTCGCCAGCCAGTTCTTCTGAGGAGTTACAGGTGATGCGAAGATTGGCGGCCTCGGTCCCACTGTTCAATGAGTTGCACAAACGCATTGGTGATTCGGGTGTGGATCAGAGCGTGTTGGCGGCGATGCTGCGGGAGATCACTGGTGTTGGGATGGATGAAGTCGTCCGGCGCGTAGCCGTGATTGATCGAATATTCGAAGGCATTCGTGAGTATCTGGGCACATCACCTGACGATGGGGCTGAACAAAACGCTATTGCGCGATCTGGGATTGATGGCGGCTGCTTGCCAAAAGGCTGGATGGAATTTCGATACGAAGACGGTGCTCTGAGGATGCGCGAAACAGCCGCGAACTTGGACATGTTGATCGCCACACTTGAGGCGCGCCGTGACCGGTTGAGCGACTAGACTAGTCTAGCCAGAAATTTGCTGGACGAGAGTAACCACTGAGACGAACGCACTAGCGAGATGCTGTTAGATTCCTCGCTGCGCTCGGAATGACATGGAGTCGCTGCTGGAGTGAAAAAATCAAGGGCTCCAAACTGTATCAGAGATAATCTTTGACTTTTTCGGCCAATCGCTGGGTCATGCCTGGTGTGGATGCGAGTTCGATCTCGGACGCCTCCCGGATGGCTTTGAGGCTGCCGAAACGACGCATAAGGGCACGTTTGCGGGACGGACCGATACCTGGGACCAAGTCAAGCGCCGATTTCAGAGATGTCCGACCGCGGGTTTTACGGTGGTAGGTGATGGCGAAGCGGTGAGCTTCGTCTCGAACCTGCTGGAGGACGAAGAGAGAGGGAGCGTTGCGGGGCAGGCGAATAGGCTCGGAGCTATC
>JAAXHR010000307.1 GCA_012270805.1 Dehalococcoidia bacterium | reverse complement strand
GCGCCGGTGTCGTTCCGAACCAGTTGCGTCACATTCGACTTCACGTCGTAGGTGTAATCCAGCGAACTGAGCACGGTGGTCGTGTCCTTCTTGTAGTTCAGCGTGTCCAATCGGTTGAGGGTGTCGAGCGTGCGGTGCGCGGTGATGCCGTTCGGGTTCGTGGACGTCTTGAGCGCGCCGATGTCGAAGTAGGCGTAACTCGCCGTCTTGGCAGCCAGCGCATCCTTCACCGAGAGCAGCCGGTTCGCTTCGTCGTAGGTATAGCGCACATCGTAGTAGTCCGTCCCGCCGGCAGACGGTTGAATGTGCATCCGCTTCCGCATCGACGCGTCGTCGTATTCGTAGAACGTCTTGTAACCCAACAGCGAATCGTTTCGCGTCATCACCCGGTTGAGTTGGTCGTGCGTGTAGGTGTAGGTATACGTCTGCGCCCCGTCGTTGGTCGTTTGGGTTAGCGTGTTGTCGCCGAGGTCGTAGGTGTAACTCACCGATTCGCCGGTCTTGTAACTGACCTGCGAGAGGCGGTTGAGGTTATCGTAGGTGTAACTCACGGCGGGACTGGTTTCGCTTCCGTTTTGGCTCGTCCACGCTTTCGTGACCTGATTCAGCACATTGTGCCGCGTCTCTACCCAGTCGCCGTCGGGGAGCGTCTGCTTGGTCACTCTGCCCCACTCATCGACGGTATAGTTGGTTATCAAACCGCGCGGGTCTTTGGTTTGAGAAAGATCGCCAAAGGCGTCATAAACGTTTTCGGTGGTGGCGTACGGCGTCGTCCAGTTGTCCTTGAAGCTGTGCGCTTTGACGGCGCGGTTCATGGCGTCGTACTCCGTCTTCGTCTGGGCAATCAGTGTGCCGGTCTGCCAGTTGTTTTGACGCACCTGCGTCTGGGTGACGTTCCCGTTCTTGTCGTAGGTCGGCACGGTGTAGAGGTTGTCCGCGACGCGCTTGGTGTATTTCAGCTTCCTGTCTTTCCAGTAGGCGTATTCGGTGCGCCTCCCCTGCGCGTCGATGTCCGCCGTTTTCAATCCAAGATTCGTGTCCCATTCGGACTTGGTCTTGATGGTGTGATCCGCGCCGTCCACGGTGACGGTGGTCTTGACTTCGATCGGATAGGTGTGGTGCGTCGAATCGTAGACGGTGGTGACGACCTTTTCCTGGCTCGTTCCCGGCATGAATTTGGTCTTGACGCGGTTGCCGTATGCGTCGTAGGCGTGCGTGGTGACGATGTCGTGATCAACGGCGTGGGGTTGTGTGCCGGTACTGGCTTTGCTGCGCTGTTCGGTGAGGTTGCCTTTCGTGTCGTAGGTGAACGTCGTCTTGTGTCCCATCGGGTCAACCTGCCAGATGGGGCGGTTGAACTTGGTCTCGTAGTCCGCCGTCCATGTGCGGATGATGTGGCGGGCAGAAGAACGATAACCGGCGGTGGGTTCGATCTGTTCCCACTTCGTCGGGTTGCCCATCTGAAGGTTGTGAGCCGCATTTGCGCCCGCATAGTAGATTTTGTGCTGCCTTTTCACCTTTCTGAGGTGAATGTCCGCAGAGTGGAATATCCTACCTACGTTCCTACCGCCGGCATACTGCCAATCCAACACAGAATGATCAGAACCGCTGCCCAAGCGCACCATTTTAAGGACCGCGCTCGGAGCGATATGATACATATAACGATACTTGCTGCTACTGGAACTTGAGGGCCTGCTGTACGCTCGGGGACTCCGCACTCGCCAAGTACTGCCGTCCGACTCACGGTAACGAATATATGCCCGCATGTACAGCACGTCTCCGTCAGTGCTATCGTCCGGGGGAACATCTCTGACGCGCACATAATTCACTCGTCCTTTATAAATGTCAAATTCAGTTCGATATCCCAGCGGAGAGACGACCGCTGAGAGATAGCCAAAGGTGGTGAGCCAAACCGAGCGGTTGTATTCGTATTGAGTGGTTAACGAAGTGCCACGCGGGTCGCCGCTTCCAAGTTGATGAGAGACAGAGGTCAAACAATTATAATAAACGTACTCCCAAGAGTAGATGCCGTGGCGATAGCGAGAATAGCTATAGGTTACTGTCTGATAGACGGTTGTGAGCGCCTGCGGCGTGCCCAGACCGAATTCGATCTTGCTGATAAAACGCGGGAAATTGGAATCGTCTATCCGGACGCCATAGTAAAATTTCAGTATCCGCCCCAGTGTATCTTCGACCGCAACGAGCCGAGGATACTTATATTGCGATGTCGATGCCTCGGGCCCCGCTTCATAATGGAGTTTAACGCTGTTGCCGTTCGGATCGGTAATCTTCGTCAATACATACCACAATGTATTGATGTTCGCAGGTTGCTCAAACCTGTAAACGATACCGCCGCGGGTGGTGTAGACATACGCCCACTTCTCGCCTGACTGTTCTAACTTCAATGTGGCGCGCACGCCAGATTTAGGGGAAAATGCTATCTTACTCTGCCATCCCGCTTGGTTTCGCACGTAAGGGGATGTAAATTCGTGCTGCGCCCCGTTGCCGGTAGTAACAGTAGTCGACAGTTTAATATAATCCCTACTACGAGTATATTTGGGTCTAGTCCGGATTTCCCACTGATAGGAGTGACACCATCTCCAACCCATATACGAAGTGTTGGTCATAGAACGACGCAACCCGTCGGAATTATAATATCGCGTAAACTCAATCCCGAGTCCTCGCCCCGGAACTGCTATATCGGTCTCCGAGAAAACGAGCGCACCGTTAATAATATTGACCATGCCATCCATCTCTTGCGGATAGCGCGGCACCGGATCGCCAAACTGGCTGACGACCGTACTCGAAAAACCCAATAACATCAGACCCATTAACACACAAAAACAGAAATTTCTTCTCATATTCCTTCCTCCTTGTTAAAAGCAGTGGCCAGTGGCCAGTGGCTAGTGAAAAGCATTTTCGTAAGTGTTTAGTCCATCAATCTATATCGCCGATGACGGTTTGTAGTAGTAATCAAACGACTGAATAGAATCAACTGAACGAATAGTAAGGATCAAACGACTGAATAAGGAGTGCGATAGAAGTCCCATAGTAAATCCCGTGCGATAGAGATCCTATTCATTGCACGTCCGCCATAATCAGTATCGGGCAAGGACGCCCCTTCCACAGAGGGCTACTCCTCCTACCGATGATCAGTCCAAATAAATGCCAGACCAATTTCTTCTCTTTTTTGGACCGAACGAAACAGTTCCGCATTTTCTTTACTGGTCACTGACCACTGGTCACTGACCACTGTCTCCCTCACTCCGGTACCGGGGGATTTCCGCCGTCATTTTCGGGGATTTCACCCGTCGTTCCAAGGGGGCCTATGTCCACTCCCCGTCCTTCCAACAGCGATAGGTATTCCTTCGACTTTTCCGAATCGCCCCCGGCTTC
>JAAXHR010000225.1 GCA_012270805.1 Dehalococcoidia bacterium | reverse complement strand
ACGCGCGACTTGGTAACCGCCGCGTATCCGCCGCCCGATCGTGCTATCTCGTCAAGCACCGGTCCCTCAACCTCAGGGGCGTCAGGACGAAGGGAATCGACGATCTCTTTGTACGTCACGTGGCGAGCATTGATCTCAGACATCTCAACTTCCGTTAGATTGTTTGCTTTCGAGTTCAGATTTCATCTTGAAATCCGCACTCGTAGCAGTTTAACAACCGGTCAGCAAGTAGCTGGGTCTGTGACTTCGACGAAGATGCCTGATCCGGGTCCTGTCGCGGTGATCGAGCTGAATTCGCCATCGCCGGAATAGACAACGCTGCCTTTGCTGGCATCGACAACATCGCCGGCGATCTCGAACCGGACGTTGCCTTTCAATACCACCCACCACGATTCATTATCGCCATTAACCGATTCTGCGGATGCTCCGGGCAACACGTTAAACATCTCGACGCGGTTGCGCTGGTCGAGCAATACCGACTCTTGCCAATTCGCGTCCAAACCGTGACGTTCGATCATGTAAGGCAACGGTGTCAATATACGGTTCGGCGGTTCCCAATCAGGATCCAATCGCACGTTGCGCGAAGGTTCGATGCCCTTGATGTCGTGGTTAGAGCCCGGTTTCGTGCAAACCAACCTCATACACATGTCGCCGTACCACGGGAGAGGAGTATGCCGGTAGCCGCACGGCGCGACGGTTATGTCTCCGAAGGTGGCTCGAAAGGGCGTATATTCGCCGACGAGGAACCCCATGACTCCGCCAAACGCCATGAACCATTCGTTGAAGTCAGGATGGATGTGGGGATCGCCGGGAGCCCCGCCTGGTGATGTAATCACCGTTGCCCGATTTCGGTTGTCCTTAATGAGGATACGGCTCGATTTGAATTCCGCTCCGAAGTGCGTAGAGAGTTCTTCTTGAGGGACATCTCTCGCTGCAGTTATAGCTGCTTTAGTGCGGAGGTCTTCAACGATTTCGGCGTAAGAGACGTGGCGTTGGTTGACGTCGGACATTTGAGAATCCCAATTGGTGAGGGCGCGTTGAATTGAAGCCGAGTTTAACACTGCAGGGGGTATACGTCTCCTGATTGGTGCCGAGAGTGGGATTCGAA
>JAAXHR010000281.1 GCA_012270805.1 Dehalococcoidia bacterium | reverse complement strand
ACCGCCATCGGGTTTGCAGGGAACGACGGATCAGTCGACTGGTAGAAGATCAACGTCATGGATTCGCCCAGTTCCTCAAAAGGTCGGGGGCGATCGTAGTTGGCGTTGATGATGTCTACGGTGAGGTTGGCCAGTCCGATGGCGGTTGCGCCGATGAGGGTTGCGCGCTGATAGCACCTGCGCTCCTGAACATCCTTGCCGACGAACCAAATGGCGAACATGACGGCCGAGAATGCGAGTGGCATCAGATAGTCTGAAGCGACGATTCTGGCGAGGTGATCGAATGCTGGCGAGGTGCCGATAAAGCCGTTGAGCCACAGCACCAACTCCCTGTCGAAGGCGTTAATTTGACCACATCCTTTCGACCACAGATGGGATACTCCAGCGGTGGGCAGATTGCAAGTGATTGCGGATGTCGTTTGCGCCAGTGAGTCGGAGATTGCGGAGGGAGGATTTGAAGGTAGTTAGCGGGTCGTTGTTTTTGAGGGCGTCGAGACCATCTGGTCCGCGGGGTTTTGATTCGATCGAGTCGTAACTGCCCCCTTTGTCCTTCGGGCATTCCCCCCGCTTAGCGGGGGAAACCCCGGGGTTTTGCGAGCCTCTCTCGAAGGGGCGAGATGATGATTCGCTGCTGGAGCAGGCGTTGCTTGACTCGGGTGCCCCCTGCGTGATCGCTTCGCTCCACGCGTCTCCCTCGCTTCGCGAAGGGGACGGAAATAGGCGGTTGTTGACGGTTCCGATTGTGGCGGCGAAGAGAGTTGCTAGGACGGCTGATAGGACGAAGAATCCAGCGTATGCGGTGCCGGCCATGCCTCCGTGGATGTCGTTGAGGTTGCGGGCGGCAGAGATTTCATCGAGAGCAGCTGTGCCCCAAAGCCGGTCGGCAGATGTTCCGTCGGTTACCGACCCGGCGGCCCAAGGGCCTTCTACCCAGAGCGGTGAGAGGATGTACAAGGCGATGCCGAGGATGATTAGGACGATGCCGAGAATGCGGGTCGGCAGGCGGCTGGGAAGCAGCCACAGGCCACGGATTCCGCTGATAGATACGGTGATTTGGAGGGAACCGAGGCTTACGAGGAAGGCGAGTATCAGGTAGTCGCGCGCCATCAGGTTTGCGGCGTTTTCGACTTGGTCGCTCATCGCGTCGCCCTCGCCCTAACCCTCTCCCAGTGGGAGATGGGAGTAAGCACCTCTCTCAAATAGAGGTGCGACGGACGGTTTCTAGCCACCGCCGGGAGTGACTCCGGTGCACCAGTCCATGTAGTCGGGATTGTTCCCGGTCACACATTCAAAGTAAACGTCTTGCAACTGTTGCGTTAACGGTCCGGTTTCGCCGTCGCCGATGTCGCGGTTGTCTATCCTTCCGACGGGTGTGAGGTGCGCCGCGGTCCCGGTAAGGAACACTTCGTCAGCGAGGTAGAGTTCGCTTCGGTTTATGCGACGCTGGATGATGTCGATGCCGAGTTCGTTTTTGGCGAGGGTGATCACGGAGTCGCGGGTGATGCCTAGTAGAGCATTTGCGGTTTCGAATGGGGTGTGGATCTCCCCGTCTCGGATGAGGAACAGGTTTTCGCCGCTGCCTTCGGAGACCGAACCGTCGTGATTGAGCAGAATCGCTTCGTCGAAGCCGGCCATGACGGCTTCGGTCTTGGCGAGTATGGATGTGGTGTAGAGTCCGGTGATCTTGACGCCAGTGGGCATCATGGAGTCGTCGGGGCGTCGCCATGAGGAGGTCTGGCATTTGATGGCGCCTTCGGCTTCGATGTATGCGCCGAAGGGCAGGATCATGAGCGTGAAGTCGCTGGCGAGGGTGTGGAGTTTGAGGTTTGCGACTGCTTCTTCTGATTTGTACGCGAGAGGCCGGATGTAGACATCTTCGGCGAAGCCGTTACGTTCGAGTAGGTCGACGGTTATTTGACAGAGGTCGTCGACATCGTAAGGGAGCTCCATGCGGAGTATCTTGCAGCCGCGGACGAGCCGCTCGTAGTGCTCGCGGAGTCGGAAGATGTATACCTTGCCGTGTTCCTCGTTCCAGTTGCCGCGTATGCCCTCGAAGGCGGCGGTTCCGTAGTGGAGAGCGTGCGTGTCGACTCGTACCGTGGCCTCTTCCAGGGGGACCTGTCGCCCTTCGAAGAATGCCCAAGTTGTCGGCGCCATCGCGTTAGCTCCTGTGATTTTGGATGCGGAGGTATTCGTTGCCCGTTGCAATTATATTAGGGCGCGCTTGATCGGCCAGCACATTGTTCGAAGGCCGTTGGAGGGGCATCTCCGCGGAACCCCTCTATATCTCCTCTTGGGAATAGGAGAAAAGCTGAATACGTCCCCTTCGCTTCGCAAAAGGGGCGGTTGGGATGGTTTGCCATGCGAGAATTATGAAGTGGCGGGTGTTTGGTAGTCTGGGCGAGACTGGTCGGATTTAGGGTTGAGAATTTTGACTGATGCCGATAAATGAGACGCAGCTGAATGGTCGCATCGCGACGTTGCTGGACCGGATGAACGTGCGTTGGAGCGTGTTGGGTGAGACGCATGGGGCGTTCGAGGGGAGTCAGCGTCAGCCAGACATGTTGGTGGTGCCGTTGGGTGGTCGTCCAGTGGTGATTGAGAACGAGTATCTGCCGGCACGGACACTGGAGGGCGAGGCGCGGGAGCGGTTGGGCGAAGCACTGGATACGGAGGTGACGGATGCTGCAGGGCAAGTCAGTGCCGTGGTTGCGTTGAGGTCGCCGCTCGAATTGAATCGATGCGTCAATCACGATGAAGTGGACGCGCTGCTGAGCACAGGAGTGATGTTGGAGTACGCGCTCTACACTGGAAAATCGTCTGACGAATATTCCCGTTTCCCGTCGCGGGGATTCATTTCCGGGACACTGAAGGATCTGGGTAATTTCGTGAGCCATGCCTCGGTTCCTGAGGAAGTGCTGGAGAAAGCGATCACCATCTTTCAGAAAGGTGTGGCGGGCATCGCATCGAATATGAAGATGGCGTGCGAGGATGGGGATTACATGCGGCCGGCGATTGAGGAGATTCTGAAGCAGGAGTACAGCGAACAGACGTTGCGGATGGGTGCGGCGATCATGCTGAACGCGGCGGTTTTTCACCATGGATTGACCGGCCTTCCCGGCATCAAACCTTTGGAAGCGTTGACCACCCTCGGTCATCTCTCACCTTTGCTGGTGTACTCCGAGTGGCAGAAGATTCTGCAGATCAACTACTGGTCGATATTCAAGCTCGCATCGGATATTTCAGCTAATTTCGCGCCAGTTGTCTACAAAAACCGTGCCTACGGGATCATGTATCAGGTGGTTGGGCAGTTAGAACCATTGGGGGTCACGCAGTCGCAAGACTTGGCGGGTGCGATTTTCCAGCGTCTGATTTCAGACCGGAAGTTTCTAGCGACGTTCTATACGAGACCTGAGTCTGCGGCGCTCTTGGCGCATCTAGCGATTCCGGACGATGGAACTTGGGGAGATCCTGAACGCGTTAAAAACTTCAAGATCGCGGATTACGCCTGTGGGACTGGGACATTGATTCATGCTGCATATCGGCGCGTGAATCAGCTACATTTGATGTCGGGCGGCGAGCCGGCGGACCTTCACGCGCACATGATGAAGGAGTCTCTGACGGCCTGCGATGTCTTGCCATCGGCGGTGCACTTGACGGCATCGATGCTTTCATCATCACACCCCCAGGAGCGGTACGAAGGCACACGGACGATCGTTACACAGTACGGCAAGACGGAAGATGGTGGTGTATCGATAGGGTCGTTGGATCTGCTGGGCAGCAATGGCGAGGTTCGGCCGTTGATACCGCTTCATACTGGGACTGCGGTTACGGGGACTGGTGAAGGTCAGTCTGATTACTCGGTCGACATGCCGCCAAACAGTCAAGACGTTGTGATCATGAACCCGCCGTTTACGCGTTCGGGTTCGGATTGGGACGGTCGCCATGGCCAGACGTACCAGACCAAGCAGTTTCACGGTCTGAGCATCGATCGAGATACGCAGTCTAGGATGTCGAAGCTAGCCTCGGAGTACGGCAAGGGGACCTGCGCGCACGGTTACGCCGGCATCGCGTCTTGGTTTGTGGCACTCGCAGATCGCATGGTGAAGAGCAATGGCGTTGTCGCTTTAGTGTTGCCGATGACCGCGTTGCAGGGTTCCAGTTGGCGGAAGGTTCGGCGATCAATAGCGGAGAGTTATCGAGAAGTCATGGTCTTGACGATAGCAACCGCGCAGCAAGAAGATCAATCCTTTTCGGCCGACACGGGTATGGCAGAGGCTTTATTGATCTGCCGAAAATCGGCTGGGCAAGCAACTCCTAGGGGTTTATTTGTTTCATTGAATCAAAGACCCGATAGCGAGATGGAAGCGACTGAGATCGCGCGAGTGATTTCGCAGATCGCTTCAAACGGTACAGTTCGAAAGTTGGAAGACGGACCTTATGGCGGTCTGACTTTGGAAATTGGTGACGAGTTGTTGGGCGAGGTGATTGATGCGCCGCTTGATTTGGACTTGCCGTGGTCGGCGGTCGGTATTTCCGATTTTTCAGTAGTTCAATCGGCTCGTAAGTTGGAACAAGCGATATTGTGGCTGCCTCGGATGGTGGAAAGTGATGCACTGGATATCCCGACTGTGCAAGTTGGATGTGTTGCCCAACTGGGAGTTTCGGACAAAGACATTACAGGAACTGGAGAAAGAACCGGCTTCGATCGAAGCACCTCAAGTTCATCGGCTTCCACTTATCCGATTTTATGGAGCCACAATGCCGAACTGGAGAAGCATTTAGTGGTGGCGCCAGATAGCGAAGGCAGGGTGAAACCGGGTCGCGAGGCTCGCGCAGCTCAGATATGGGAAACTCGTAGCCACGCGCACCACAATCGTGACTTTCGTTTCAATTCTCAGCCGCTGGCGGTCGCATTTACGGAGGATCGCACTATTGGGGGTAGAGCTTGGCCTAATGTAATGTTTGAGAGTCGGGCTCACGAAATAGCATACTCGCTTTGGGGGAACTCGACCTTGGGACTAGTGTCATATTGGTGGCATTCAAGTCGTCAGCAGGCGGGCCGCGGGAGCATGCCGATTTCGGCGATTCGGACGATGCCGACTCTGGACGTTACCCAGTTGTCGGATGATCAGTTGCGGGCGGCAGAGGGAATTTTCGAGGATTTCAGGGAGCGGGAGTTTCTGCC
>JAAXHR010000358.1 GCA_012270805.1 Dehalococcoidia bacterium | reverse complement strand
CCGGAGTCGGCGAAGACGAGGCTCACTCGTCGTCGTCTCTGGGGTGACCGTACAGGTAGTGTTTCTTGTTGCGCACGAAGTCGGTGGGCACATCGTCCCAGGTATCGGGCGGATACTTGCGATGCAGTTCGTCCACGAGCTGCAACAGCCAATTGCCGAGCGGTTCAGCGGCGTCATCGTTGCTGACTACGGCGTCGTTTCCCGTTCGCTCAAGCGACGGCGCTTCTTGGTCGGCGATCTCGAGCGTCACCTCGCAGCCGTCTTCGAGCTCCAGCGGCTCCAGTGGCTGGAGCACGCCGTCGACGTATCTGGCTCTCACGCGACTCGGCACAATGCGCCTCCTTGCTGTCCAGTCTACAGACCGATCCGCGCCGCGACGGCCGCAACAACTTCCTCGGTCACTGAAGTACTCGGACGGACTCGATCCGCTGATCCTTCTCCCACTTCTCGCACATGACCTCAAAGAAATCTTCAATCGGCTTTCGCTGGCACATGGGGCCAATCTGACGCCCTGCTCTAGTGAGCAACACCGTTCCGACCTCCAAGTCCGCCGGCGCATCTGCCTTAAGAGTGATTTCCACCGTCCTCTCGAAGTAAGATGCAAACACCTGCTTTGGGAGATTGGTCAATGAGTAGGGAAATGTGGCTGTTTGAATCAGCCCTAAAGACTCAACATCGGCGAGCGAGGTAACGTTGATTCCGTTCCGCTCGAAGATTTCCATCCTATCTGCGATGAGCAGGGTCATTGTATCGTGAATCCTCCACACGAAACAACAGAGTTTCGAAAACAGTTCTGCATCGCCATTGTCCATATCTTCAAGAATATTAATCGTCTTGCGCGAGAACTTTCCAGGGTTGTTCGCCTCGCCAGCAAGAATCCGGGCCCAGATGTCTTGCATCTGCTCGTCGGACACGAGCCGACACTTGTCGAAGAAGTTCCTGAGAAAATCGTCCTCGACATTGCCGGGGTTCGAATCTTCACTGAGGTGAGGGATCGCCTGGTACGTGATGCTCTCGATGTTGGCCTGGTTCCTGGTCTCTTCTTCGACGAAGCGGAGCGCGGCACGTCGCCGAATGTCAGTGGCCTTGACGTCCGCCTCCGCCAGAATTATCTGCGCATCTGCTTCAGCGCTAGCGACGCGCCGAGTCTGCCACGGCCTTGCGATTCCGCCGACGGCGTCGGACACCCTCTCGATCAGCACAGTGGCCGGCTCTGACAGATTCCCGAGGTCAATGCTCACCAATCCCGCAGTCACGATGACTCACCACTCTCATGCAACTGGCACCTCAGTATAGCACAACAGATACTCTGCGAATGAGTCTACGGTGCTCAAACGCCGACCCGCGCCACGACCGCCCCATTTTCCTCGTCGGTGAGGCCGTAGAGCCCGTAAACGAGGCGATCGAGCTCCATTTCCAACTCATCGATTTCCGCGAGAGGATCGCGCTCTTTCACCGCTAGGATGTCGGCAACCAGCTCGCTGATTGGTTCTTGTTGCTCCATCGACGCGACAGGAACCGGTAGCCCCTTCCAATCATCTGGGTAAAGGTGAATGTTGCTCTGTCTGTTGGACCTCAGGAAATCGCGAGCGAAAGTCGAATTCATGACGCCAAGAATAAACCGGACGGAGTACTGCTGACTGTTCGCCTCGGCTTCGTGACGATCGAGTTTGTCCGAACCAGCTAGCTGTTCATCTTCGTATCGCGCTTGCTTCTTGATCGACCTGTTTCTAATGCCCGCCAGACTATGCTACGGCACGAAGGACCAAGCGGAATGATTGTGATAACGCTGCCGACGATCGTAGGCAACTCGTAAGGTGTCCGCTCCTGCAGCCATGTCGGCCGAGAGCAGTTTTTCTTCTACCTCGTACAGTTCAGGAAAGGTGGGTCGGCTAAAGAGAGAGGGTGCTCGCTCGGTGTCCCACTCGAGCCATCTATCCCTTACAAACACCCACCGATTGACATGCTTGCCTTCGACAAACAGTTTGTGGTGAGTATCACTCTTGCCGGCAGCTACTAAGTCGCGTAATCGGAAAGCGCCGCGGGCCTTTTTCTCATCCGCATGAACCGCCATGCCTTTACTGATATAACAAAGCTCCTTCAAGGTAATCGTCGGACAATAGAATTCGAAGTTTGTCACATCCTCGGGAAAGAAAGCGCGATGAGAGAGGTTCCTTTGGTCGTCCGTCTTCAGCAGTGCGAAAGTACCGACCTCTGGATCATGTACCCGTCGCTGCGGTCGCTCTTGAAGCCCAGTTGCTTTCTGGAAGAGGAATGTGATGTTGCGAACTGTGGCCTCGAAGACCTTGATCTTCCTCAGGAAATCCAGATGGACTATTCGACTGTGCTGCAGAAACCATTTCTGCGACTTCTGGGCGTACTTCGAGTGACAGTATGCGTCAGACACGATCATCGTTATAAAGCCACCAGGATGTAAGAGCCTGTACCCCCTCTCAATGAATGCAACGTATAGGTCCCACTTTCCCCAGAGAGTCTCATATTGGCCGGTCGCTTCGATCTGTTCTCGTAATGAGAGATGTTCTGGGCCAGAGTCTGCGCGAACATAGGGCGGGTTGCCGATCACGATGTCGAAGCCGTCAGTGATGCCGAACATCCACTCTGGGTTAAACCAGTCGGCGTGGACGTTTTGGTTGAAGGGATCCCAAGTAGACACGCTGTGGGCGGCGGAGTCTGACATTCCCGCCTTGACGAGCTCCTTGGCCAGCTCCTTCCGTAGGCGTCTGTCTTCACGGCGCAGCCGCAGCTTCTCCGCACGCCGACCTGCGTGGAAGTGTTGTTCCCTGTTGGCTCGCAAATGCTGGTTGACTTCAGTGACCCTGCTGCCACCGCCCAATGGCATCTGCGTCCCAACCGTCAAGCCCAGCAAGGTATTGGCTGCGACGAACCGGGTTTCGAGGTTGGGCAAGGGACGGATGCCATAGTTTTCGGCGTCGCCCCTTGGCTCCTGCTCGATAGCCAAGGAGATGAAGAAGCGCAGCTTGGCGATCTGGGTAGCGATGGGCTGGATGTCGACGCCGAAAATGCTGTTCTGGATAAGGTAGAGCTTGCGTCCGAAATCAGAGTCGCGGTAGCGCTCGAACGTAGCGCTGATCTCGGTCAAGCGCTCGTTGCGTTGTTGCTGGTCGGAGACCTCGTAGGCCTGCTCGGAACGTTCGAGCGCGAGCTGCCGCTGGAAGTGCTCCCAGCGCTTGTTTTCCGGATCCAATCGCCGCAGGGCGAGGGTGAGTTTATGCAGGATGCCCATGGGGAACGCGCCCGAACCGACGGCGGGATCGAGGATGCGGAGGTCGGCGATTGCCTGAATGATGCGGCCGGACTCGTTCGGGGAGAAGAACTCGTCTGCGTCCTCCGCGTCCTCGAAGTCGAGCAAGAAGCGGAGCCGATCTTCCCAACAGTCCAGATCGTCGTCGGGCGCGACCTTCTCCTTCAATGAGGCCACAAGCGCCTCATCGACCATGTAATCGACGACTGTTCGCGGGGTGTAGTAGGAGCCGGTTTGTTTGCGGGCAGACTCCCTGGTTTCGGGCGTGTTGGCGGCGAGCAGGTTCTCGAAGACCTTACCGAGCAACTCGGGATCGAGAGCGACCTCCTGCTCGATAGGTGTGTTCTCCTCGACGGTGAACTTGTA
>JAAXHR010000445.1 GCA_012270805.1 Dehalococcoidia bacterium | reverse complement strand
GAACCCTCCACCGGCGGCGGCTTCTCCAGACCACGCGGCGTGATGATCGACCCCGAAACTAACCTCCTCTACGCCGGCGTACACCCCTTTGGCCCTGACGAAGCCCGCGGCTACTAGAGAACACCCACACGGAGTGATCCAAGGCAGTCCTGTTCTACCCTTGGATAAATGCCAACGTTTTGGTAACCTCCATTCGGCATCAGAATAGCCCCTGCGTCCATCCGAGCATCCCCGGGCTGCGATTTCTCGCTACGGCAACGCTCTTTCCTCCTCTTCGCAAAGCGAGGGGGACGCGTGCAAGCAAAACGAGCACGCAGGGGGTGCCTAACGGCTTATCCAATCTAAACCCCGTTAATTTCACCTCGGACACAAAGGGATCAAGAGACAATAGACGCAGAACAGCACCACAAAGTGAACTTAATCCTCATCGGTGGATCATCCCACGTCGGAAAGTCAACGATCGCCGCATCCCTAGCAGCCACGTTGCGCTGGACACACGTTTCCACCGACAGTCTGGCGCGTCACCCCGGTCGTCCGTGGAAACGGGCACCGGATAAGGTCTCAGATGGCGTCGCGGCACACTACCTAAACCTGTCAGTCGACGAGCTCATCGAAGATGTCCTCCACCACTACCGAGTCAACGTCTGGCCGAAGATCGAGGCGATAATCGCGGCGCAATCCAACGACGCGTCCACGACCGGAATAGTCTTGGAGGGATCGGCACTATGGCCCGAGTTTGCGACGAGCCTGGATTTCACCAAAACCGCCGCAATATGGCTTGCCGCCAGCGACGAACTTTTCCGCCAACGAATCCACACCAACAGTCAGTACGCCTCGAAATCTCCTCGAGAACGAAGGATGATCGACAAGTTCCTCGAACGCACCATCGTCTACAACGCGCGTATGGCAGAAGCCGTCAATCGTCACGGCTTCACACTCCTAGACGTCACGGATTTGGACTTGGCGGAACTCACACGAATGTGCCTATCAACACTCGGCATCGATCAAGTCCAGGATCCCATTCGCCGCATCCCCCGTTAAGGCGCGTTGACATATATGTCATTCCGAGCGTGGCGAGGAATCTACCTCCTCGCAGCGGTTGCACCTTCTCAGATTCTCCACTCCACTACCCTCCCTTCAGAACGACACGACCGGGAAATGCTCAATCCGTAACGTAAGTATGCGTAATCACCTCCCAAACATGCCCATTCTCGCACTCGAAGTAAAATCCCCGTCCGCCATGCTTATAGTTGATCTCTCCATCCGTCCGTGACCTCGGACCACTCCCAAACGTCACACCCTCATCCCTGATGCGCTGAAGCACCTCATCAAATTCCTCATCCGAAGCCAGAAACGCATAGTGATTCGACTGCGGATTATCCGAGTCGTCAAAATCAAGCGTGAAGATATCGTTCACTTTGACTGGCGCAAAATGCCCCCAAGTCCCGGCGTATTCCACTCCGAATATCCGAGCAATAAACTCCGCCGACTTCACCTTGTCGTAAGCCGGCACAATCGTGTGATCCAACTGCAAAGCCATATCTACCCTCCTTATCCTTAACCTTCGCCATAAACCTACTAGCCTCGACCACAACTTGATTATCTCGGAGTTTAGCATTCGTATACGCCGCATCATCTAGCATTCATTGAGAGACAAAACAGTGACACAACACTTTGACACTCTCCGCCGCTCCGCCCTCATCCTTGTAATCATAGGTCTAGCTTGGAATCTGGTTGAAGCCGCCATCGCTTTCTGGGCAACCCTCCAATCGGACAGCGTCGCACTCCTAGCCTTCGGACTCGACAGCATCGTCGAACTCATAGCAGGTGGCATCTTGGTATGGCGCCTCCGCGCAGACAACAACGACCATCGCGAAGGAGCTGCAGAACGAAGAGCCCAAAAACTCCTCGGCTTGACGTTTTTCCTACTAGCCGCCTACATCGCCCTCCACTCCTCGGCGAACCTCCTTGGCTGGCTGCCACAACCCGAACCGAGTCCCCTCGGAATCGCCATAATCATCGCAAGTGCTGTCGTCATGACAGCACTCTACATCGGCAAAATGCGCATCGCCGTCCGCATGCAGTCATGGTCCCTCAGGGCCGAGGCCATGGAGACCCTATTCTGCGACATCCAAGACCTCGCGAT
>JAAXHR010000326.1 GCA_012270805.1 Dehalococcoidia bacterium | reverse complement strand
GCGATCCTGCAAGAGAGCGGACGCAATCACGAAGAGATCGCGCGGCTGCGTTCGGAGGGGGTGGTGTGGTCGGAGCCGATCCAGCTCAGTCAATAGCGGCGCCTGAGATCAGGGGTAATGCAGGTCGGTCATCGAACTGATCAGTACTGGTGCGACTCCAATGCTCGCCCGCTACTCCTGAGACAATACCGATGCCGCTGACCAGACGCGTGTATATCGTTCCGCTGCCTCTACCCGCTTCCGACGCTATACCGAACGCGCGCGTTGAAGAAGCAACTGGTATGCCTATAGTTGTCCGATTCCAGAATTGACTGACCTGTACAGGGATTGCCCCGAGTCGTTCATTCCCAAACATCCTGTTGTGTTGAATGGTGTGCGCACAGTGAAAGTCGCCATCGTTGTGTTCCTCCCGGCTTGCTATCAAACCAGCCCTCTGCAAGGAAGTACGGGAATGGCCAGATTGGATCAAGAGGATGTACAGTGCAAATGAGAAAGAAGTGAAAGGTGCTTGGCACGATGAGCATGAGAATCGGCATTGACAGAGTTGGAGCATGGTTGCTGATGCTTGCTCTGGCAGTAGCGGGGATTGCGTGCAGCGACGATTCCATTCCCGAAGCGCCTCCGCCGCCTGCTGCGGAGCAACCCACTTCTGCCGAAGGTTCGACTGAGGTAAGCCAGAAGGAAGCGGTTGTCAAGGTGTATGCGGGGCCCAACATCGATTGGGCCGTCAGTGCGACAGTCGAGACTTCTAGCGGGATCGAGATCCTTGCCCGACTGCCGGCGCGTGATGCGGGGTCGCAAACGGTGTGGCTGTATGTTGCCTTGGCCGATGGTCAGGAAGGCTGGGTCGATGCTGGAAGATTGGGCGTAAGCGCTGATGATCTCGCTGATTTACCAGTCGTTGAACCACAGCAGTTATCGCTGCGTACTCGCAATGAGGCGGTCGTTTACGCATTGCCCGGCGCGCAAGCGGGCGGCGACGAGATTGGAGAGGTTGAGGCGCTGCTCGAAGGTCGCAGCGCCGATGGGGAATGGGTGTTGGCGCATTCGGCGATCGGCAGCGACCAGCGGTTTCGAGGTTGGATTCATCGTTCTGCGCTGGAGACAGATCCGGTCGTAGACGAGCTCCCGATCGTACTGGCGCCCGGCCTCTGGATCGGGCCCGTCAAATCGATTCGGTCGGCGGTCAACGTGCTGCCCCAGGTCGAACAGGACAGCTGGGGTCTGAACGGGAAGGACGCCAGCATCGTCTTCATTGAGGACATAGATCGCTGGGACGACATTCCTGGCCAGGTCAAACGTCTCTCGCTTCAAGACGGGGCGATCTCCGTCTTGCTTGACGCCTTCGATGGACGTTTGCTCGCGTCGCCCGCTGACGGGAGCGTGCTCCTGCTGCCGCAGGGGAACCCAGACGCCTCGTTGCAACCGATCTCGATTGTGGACAGTAGCGGTACCCAAGTGGTGATTGGAGAACTGCATACGGTCTGCTATTGCGACGTGCCTCCGGCGATGAGCGAATTGGCGCAGTGGTCGAAAGATGGGACAGCGTTGCTACTGATCGATCGGATGGAGCCGTCTTCATTGGGCGCTGCTGAGGCGCCGATCTCTCTGTATCTGATCAACGAAGAGCGCAGCGTTGCTCTCGGTCGCGGATTGAACCCCGTGTTTCATCCCGATGGACAATCGATCTATGTGATTCGAGATCAGATGCTG
>JAAXHR010000374.1 GCA_012270805.1 Dehalococcoidia bacterium | reverse complement strand
TTCCCAACAACACGCGCGGATATCACCGATCTCGACGCCATTCGCCCTGCGTTTGAAGACATCGACTGTGTAGTTCACATGGCGGCATACCTTGGACCTTCAGACGCAGAGCAGCTATCGGTAAACATAGAGGGAACATACAACGTCTACGAAGCAGCCAAAGATGCCGGAGTCAAGCGCTTCGTCTTCGGCAGTTCCGGCGCCACACAGATGGGCTACGAGCGCGAAGAACCGATCCTGTCAATGGTTGAAGCCCGCTACGATGACATCCCTGATCCTCCAGGACGCGTCTATCACGACTCGCCCGCGAGACCAGACCGAATGTATGGCGTTGCCAAGATAGCCGGGGAAGTGATGGGACGCTACTACTCAGAAACCCACGGCATGTCGGTCATCTGCATAAAACTCGGAAGAGTCACCGCCGAAAACAAACCCGATTCCCCGCGTAACGCCGCCGTCTACCTAAGCCTGCGAGATGCCGCCCAAATCGTATGGCGATGCGTCGAAGCTCCAGCTGACATCCGGTACGACATCGTCTACGGCGTTTCCGATAACCGAACCCGCTTCCGTGACTTGGAGCACACGACTAAGCTGTTAGGCTACGTGCCTCAGGACGGATGGTCGTGGTGATGGATTGACACCAACTATCGAATAACACGTGCCCGCACATTAGACTATCCGCGTCCCAATAGGCTGCCCCTCAGCACACTTCACCAATGCACCCCGAACGCGCCCGTCAATGATATGCGCCGACTTCGTACCTCCCAGCGACTCGAGGCACGCCTCCAACTTGGGTATCATCCCACCGCCCGCGACCCCGCTGTTGATTAAGTCGACCGCCTGCCGCTTAGTCATCTGTGGAATGATCCGCCCACGCATGTCCAAGACACCCTCAACATCAGTCTGAAAAACCATCGATTCAGCTTTCAACGCACGCGCAAGATGCCCAGCCGCAGTATCGGCATTGATGTTGAGTATTTGATCGTCCTGCGACGTCGCATCAAGGTTCAGAGCCGCCGGGCCTACCACTGGAATCCATCCGGAATCGACAATCCCCTGAGCTGGAGCCGGGTTCGTTTTCTCTATCCTGCCCACGTAACCCAACTCCGGATCCTGAACCACTGCGCTGAACATACCGTCGGAAACGCCAGAAACACCGACTGCCGGCCCACCAGCGCGCGTTATCTCCGCAACCAGATTCGAATTAACCAGCCCGGTCAGCACCGCAACCGCAACCTCCAGCGTCGTCGAGTCTGTGACACGCAGACCGCGCACGAACCGCGAGCGAACACCCTGCTTAGCTACCCACTCGGAGATCGTCTTCCCCCCGCCATGAACAACAACGGGACGCATGCCGCGACTCCATAACTCGACAACGTCGTCAATTGTCGAATCACCCTCGCCTAGCGTCGAACCACCGATCTTGACTAC
>JAAXHR010000210.1 GCA_012270805.1 Dehalococcoidia bacterium | reverse complement strand
GCCCGAGACACATGGAACCGCGCCCAGCAAGCGGTAGATACGAAGATCGAAGAGCACGAACGCGCTGCCGAAATCATGCGCACCGAAGGGTACGAAGGAGAGAAATCCGACGCATGAAAATCACACAAATCGAAACCATCCGCATCGCCGAACAACCCCACAACCTCTGGGTCCAAATCCACACCGATGATGGCATCGTCGGTCTCGGCGAAACCTTCTATGCCGCACCAGTCGTCGAGTCCGCCGTTCACGACTGGTTCGGTCCCTTGCTCATCGATCGCGACCCGTTCCCGATCGAACGTCATTGGGAGGCGATGTTCCGACTCTCCGACCATGCCGGATACGGCGGTGCCGAGATGCGAGCGATTTCTGCACTCGATATCGCACTCTGGGATATCAAAGGACAAGCTCTTGGCGTTCCCGTATACGAACTGCTCGGTGGGGCAGTGCGTACCAAGATCCGCGTTTACGCAACCTCACTGCAATTCCACGGAGCTGGCGAACAGGCCAAGGCACTCCTCGACGAGGGCATTACCGCGATGAAGGGCGGACCAACCATCGGGCTAGCTCAAGCCTCCGATGGTCAGTTCCTTTCACCAAATGAGCTCGACATGGCGCTCAAGCCTATCCGAGATATTCGCGACGCTGTCGGCATGGACATGCAGATAGCTAACGACGGTCACGGCAAATGGACTCTACCCGTCGCCATTCGCATTGCCCAAGCGATGGAGCCATACGAAATGATGTGGCAGGAAGACCTGATGCCATTGCTGAACCCCGAAGCTCTCGCCCGTCTCCAAGCCGCAACCAAGACACCCGTTTGCATCTCGGAACGCCTCCTGTCGAGGTGGCAACTGCGTCAATTCATTGAGAATGGTTCGGCCCGCATCGTCATGCCAGACCTAATCTGGACCGGCGGCGTGTCTGAAACACACAAAGTCGCCATCCTCGCCTCCGCACACCAAGTTCCCTTTGCACCTCACGATGCCACCGGACCAGTCAACATCTTTGCATGCTCACAAATCTGCATAAGCTCTCCAAACGCCATGATCCAGGAACACGTTCCCGCCTACTACAAGGGTTGGTACAACGACATCGTCGATCCGAACCTCGACATCCGAGATGGCTATCTCCACGCCCCGCAACGTCCCGGCATCGGCACGCGGTTGATGGCCGGAGTTCGTGAACGCTCCGACGCGACTGTCCGCGTCAGCAACGAACCCGGCAAGAGCCTGATAGACGGGTGGGGCCCGCATCCGGCCCGCACGACCAAAAGCCAAGCACTAGTGGATCAGCTGGAGATTGAGCGAGGGCCTCAATCTTAGCCAGCTGGGACGATACTAAGCATCGGTCGGCACGGTAAACCATCCATCTCCCCGTCGCACCGCGTCGACTGCCTCTTGGAAAACCCAACCATCTCTAAACGTCTGATACCCGCAATAGCCCTTACCGCGTATATCCGCCACTAACTCATCCATCAACACCGTCCAATTCCGCTGCGTATCATCCTCTATATCCGGCAGACTGTCCGTGACACTCGACGGGACATCGACTCGTTCCCAATCCGACCCGCGCCGCTTCACATGCAATGGCCCCTGCGCGTAAGCATCTCCGATGTGTATCGACGCCTCATCACCATAAAACGCAACATAGTCATCCTCAAACCGCGGCTGCATACCCCCGTGCCGGAAGACCGAAGTAACAGGTTGGCGAGTTTCACGACCAGGCAGAACATGTGCCAAAGCCGAATACGACCACTCCGAATCAACGTCCCGCCACTCAAGACCATCCAACTCATCCGCACTTGGAGCAAAATCTCCCCGCTCCCGGAAATCATGCACACCCTCTACAACCGGGGCCCGATGCATGTCATTCCGCGCCTCCCCATTGATGTCAATCAAAGTCGCATCCAACGCGTGTAACACGATCGAGAGCTTGTGTGTGAAGTTGTTGCTTAATCGCCCGCCGCCTAGCTCGATCAGATGCGACCACCCCCACGGAATCAGCGGATTCAACTCATAGTGCGAGACACACTCCGTCTCAAACGGCTCTCCGATCACGCCCTCCGCAATCAACTTCTTCGCCAGCAGCGCGTGAGGCTGGTACCTGAACGATGCCGCATACGCCGTCTTCACACTCCTCTCCCGCGCCGCCACATATAACTCCTTAGACGTCTCAGCACTAGTCGTCAATGGCTTGTCGCAAAAAACGTGACATCCCACCTCGATCGCTGCCAGAATCTGCTCGTAATGAGCACCGCCAGGTGTCCCAATAGCCACTATATCCGGCCGCAACTCATCCACGGCTCCATACCAGTCCGTTGACGCATATGGAATCCCCATCTCCCCCGCAACCCGTTTCACTACCTCCTCGGTCCGGCTGACCATCCCAACAACCTCAACTCCGCAATACCGCATCGCCTCGGCATGACCCTGACCGGCAAAACCCGAGCCGAATACCAGGCCCGTCAGTTTGTCATCCGTCACCACTCACCGCCTTTCGTCAAGGTTTAAGCCGCGAGGAAGCCGACCTTCTCGTAATCCCGGTCCATCACCTCTCGGGAGTCGACCTCTAGCCAGTCGTCCATGATTTCTGTGTAGAGAGATCGGAAGTCCAGGTTGAAGGCCAGATCGCCTTCTACGAGATCCTTATCGTCCATTGACGGGTACTCACCATACTGTCCACCTGCAACGCCATCCCCGATCAAGAAAGCAACGCCGCCGGATCCATGATCCGTCCCATTCCCATTGTCCTTGACCCTCCGACCAAACTCCGAGAACGCCAAGATCAAGATGTCCTCGCTCTGGTTGTGCTCCTTCATGTCCGAGTAGAAGTCGTAGATTCCACCCGAAACGTCCCGCAGCAGCTTCTCCTGCAAGGCAATCCCGTTGGTATGAGCGTCGAAACTGCCGTGCTGCGTGTAGCAGATGCGTGTACCGATGTCAGCCTGCAAAACCTGCGCCGCACTTTTCATGCTCTTGGCAAAGAAGTTCGGATCATACTCAACGTCCGATTTATAGGTCAGCGTGCACTGACTCAACATGTCGGAGCCGCGCAAGGCGTCCAAACCGGTCTGGCTCATCAGATCCATCGTGGGGCCGCTGCCAAGGCCCATGGAGTAGATGTATTTGAACAATTCAAGCACTTCCGACCGTTCGGCATCCGCACCTAGGTGCCCCATCAATCCGTACGTCTCAAGATCCGTCACCGAAGCAACTGGAGCTCCCTTTGCAACCAGAGCGCGAGGCAGACCTCCACCAAAGTTCACCGCTGCCACAACATTGTCGCCTTCAGGGTGCATCTGCCTCACAGCGTTGCCCAACCAACCCTCATCTGCAACGTGCCGAGGCTCTGCCGTATGCCAGATATCCATCGACCTAAAGTGCGAACGGTTCGGTTCCGGATATCCAACTCCATGAATCACTGCAACTTTCCCTGTGTCATACAGCTCCTTGACCGGCTGCATCCCAGGGTTCAGCCCGTACTTGCCATCAAGCGGCAACACCCGATCTTCCGTGATTCGAACATTCGGACGGTTGTCGACGTACCGAGGATCGTCGTATGGCACCACGCAGTTTAGATAATCGTTGCCACCCGACAACTGCACAACGACTAACTTGCGCTCTTTCTTCCCGTTTTGGGCACTCATTCTGATGCTCCTAACATTTTCCCTCTCCCGCTCGGTGGAAGAGAGCCAGGGTGAGGCTATGGGTTCAACCGACCCTTTCGTAGATTTGGAACCGGTGCCGGCCAGTCTCCAGCACGTAAGATCTGTCTTCTTTATCCACAACCACCGACACAGGATCCCAGAAATAAGGTTCGATACGCGCCGCGACCTCGCTCTTATCGTCAGTATCAACCTCGAAATAAGGCTCAAAAGTTGACCGCGCCCGAAACTCATCCTGCTGGGCATCCAGATACTCCGCCGCCCACTTCGACAACGTCGCCTCGCCCTGAAGCTTCACAAGGAAGTTACCGTCCGCATCAAGCACCTGCACACGCTGATTTCCCCAATCGGCGACGTATATGTTCCCGTCCGAATCGAGTGCGACTCGGCTCGGACGATTGAATTCGCCATCACCGTCTCCGCTATTTCCGTACGACGCCAAAAACTCACCATCAGGAGCGAATCTCTGGATACGGTCGTTGCGCCAATCGGCGACGCACACATTGCCGTCCGGATCTAAAGCGATACCCCACGGGAGGTTGAACTCTCCTTCGTCGTCCCCGTACGATCCCCACTTGTCTATAAAGTCACCGTCCTTGCTGAGCTTTTGGATGCGGTGGTTCTTGTGGTCCACGAGCAGCATGTTGTCATCCACGTCGAAGACCATGTCGGAGGGACCGTCGAACTCCCCGTCCCCATCACCTACTGCTCCCCACATCATTCTTGGATCGCCATCCCGGTTGTATACCGTGATGCGCTGCAACACCTCGTCGGCCAAGTAGAGATTGTCCTCCGCATCCAGCGCTAGGGCAGTGGGACCAATCATGTCGCCCATATCTCGACCGTACCCGCCTATCTGCCCCAGGAACTCGTGGTCGAGTTCTACTTTTTGGATGCCGACTATGTTGAGGGCAACTGTGTTGCTACGGCTTACTACGAAGATGACGCCGTCGTCTCGGATAACCATGTCCGTAGGTAGATGGAACCCACGCCCGCCCTGATCGGCGTTGAAGCCGATGGTGTCCCGATACCGTATCTGGAACTTTGTCGTAGTTACCATTCGCAACCCTATACAGTCTGATATTCCTGAGTCGCCACGATTATCTGGATCAAAGCGACCATCGCCTTCTCGGCATTCATAGTCGATTTCTCGTCGTCAAAACTGATGTTGCCAAACTTGGACGCGTAGTTGATCAGTCCCTGACGAGTGGAATCCATAGTCTCAATCGGACCTAGAATCTCCAAGCAGCAGTCGACCAACTCCTCAGGCGTCAAACTGCCGCCGCCGACCGATGTCTCGACACGATCGATGATCGAACGGACCCCCGGTTTGTTCGGATCGTCTAGCGTCGCACTCGCAAAGTTGACTCTCTGAACATATGCACCTGTGTTGATCCACTCGTCGCCGCCTTGCCACCCCTCGACGCTCGGCGGGTTCAAAAGCGCCTGACCCATGTTTGCGCACGTTGCCGCCGCGGCATATGCATCGTGGGACGGTACCTCAAGTCCGCCGGCCAATCTCAAAGTCCCGACTACCATCTCAGCGGGGCTCTTGATCCGAGCGTACCGCGCGGCTTCATCCTTGAAGAAATCCGACGTGAACAGCATCCGCAACATCTCCGTGATGCTGTATCCCGACTCGAAATACGTGTCG
>JAAXHR010000279.1 GCA_012270805.1 Dehalococcoidia bacterium | reverse complement strand
CCACCAATCCGCTAATCAATTACCATCGCGCAACGTCTCCACGAATGTCACCGGGGTCCGCTTGAAGGTTTAGAAGTTCTCCCGACAGGTCGAAATTCTGCCCGTTGAAGGAAAGGTACACATCGGGCCTGTCGTCCTCACTACGTCGGGAGCGAGAAATTGTGATCGATTCCTTGACAATCCTAGGAGTAATGGAGATATGTCCGTTCCGGTCGGGCCGGACTTCGGACATGGCTCGTCGCAACGGAGCAGCCACTTTAACGACCGTTTGAAGCACCTTTGGGAGCGAGACTTCGGCCTCTTCAGAGCTCTCTACAGGCACGTAGATTCGTACGTCACGCTGACCCTCGTCGACCTCTTTGAGCACCGGTATTTCTTCAACCGGGATGTGTTCGGCTGGGATCGGTTTGTTTCGCGGCGTCAGTCTACTCGTGGCGACATTGCGAACGGCCTCGTACTGTGTCGAGTAGTGCTTCCACGCGATATCGTCGTTGTCGAAAACAATAAGCGTTTCCGCCTGTCGCCCCGAAAACGCGGTCTCGGACAGATTGGCCGAGCCTACAATCACACGGCGCAGATCCTCACGTTCAAGAAGGTATATTTTGGCGTGGGCGATCTTGTCCTTGACCACGAAGAACCGAACAGTGCTAGCGGCAACGCCGTCGAAGAGCGCTTGGCGGCGCTCGTCGGTTGTCTCTACACCAACGAATGCCTTGCTCAGTTCCTCATCGACGACAGTTTGGAAGGCGAGTACATCGCTTACATCGGACGATAGAATGCCCTGATGACCAAAGACGCACTCGAAATCGTCGTAGGAAAAGTCCCGTAGGAGGCTGACGATCATCCGTATGCTGGCGGTGTAGGTCAGTGCCTTCATGGACGTAAACCCGGAAAATAGGTTCACGTCAAAGGGTTCTACATCGCTGCTTATTGCCTTCACAACTGATAATCCCGCGTCGCGGGTCAGGGAGTCTGGATCATCGAAACCTAGTCTGTGCTGTTGCTGCATCACCTTAAAGAGTTTTGCAAGAACAGGTTAGGGATGCAACTGCTCAGAGACAAGGGAAAATGAATTCCCTAACTATAAAATGCGCCGAAGTAACCAACGAGTGGAATCCTACGTACTAGTGCTCCAACATCATAGTA
>JAAXHR010000249.1 GCA_012270805.1 Dehalococcoidia bacterium | reverse complement strand
TGCCCATCGTCGGTTTGATCACACCCAACAGCAAGCGTGACAGAGTGGTCTTGCCGCTCCCGCTTTCGCCTGCCACCGCCGTGATCGTCGGACGATCCGACGTGATCGCAAACGACACATCGTCCACCGCGACGGTGATATTCGAACGATTGAATAACCCGCCGCCAAAGACTTTGGTGACGTTCCGCAACTCCAGAAGATTAGCCAACTTCGCTTCCCGCCATCTCCACTTCACGATCGAACAGGTGGCACATCACTCGTCGATCGTCGCCCGTGTCTACATCTCGGGGCGATATCTCAAGGCAAACATCCTCCACCGAAGGGCACCTGGGCGCGAACACGCATCCGGGTGGCAAGTCTACCAACGGCGGTGGAATACCTGGGATCCCTTCCAACCGCTCGCGCTTTTCCTCCAGATCCGGCACGCTGTTGATCAACAGTCTGGTGTAGGGATGCTTCGGCTCCTCGATGATCTGCTGAACTGTGCCAATGTCCACTAGCTTGCCGGCGTACATCACACCGATGCGGTCTGCGAATTGCGCCACCAAACCCATATCGTGCCCGATGAGAATCACCGCCGCACCGGTATCACGTTGAACTCGGCTCAATGTCATCATCACTTGACGCTGCACTACAACGTCCAGAGCACTGGTCGGTTCATCCGCCACAATCACTTTCGGGTTCATGCTCGTGCCGGTCGCGATCGCCACGCGCTGCTTCATTCCGCCGCTCAACTCGTGTGGGTACATCCGTCCAACACTTTCACGCAACCCTACCCGACGCAAGAGGTCGTGGATATGAGACCTCAAGTTCTCCTTTGTGTCTTTGATGCCGTGATCAACCAAGCCATCAATTATCTGATCCTCGATACGCATAACAGGGTTCAACGCATTCATCGCGGACTGCGTGACCAAGGCGACCTCGGCCAAACGGGCCAAACGCATCGATTCTTCGTCGAACGGAACTAAATCCCTACCGTCTAGCAGGATCTGACCACCATCAATGTATCCCGGCGCCTTCGTCAGCTTCAACAACGCCATCCCAAGCGTTGTCTTGCCACAACCCGATTCCCCTACAAGCGCCAATCGCTCGCCTTGCTCCAGTGTGAAACTAACGCCGTCCACTGCTTTCACAATCCCCGCCTCAGAGTCGTAGTAGACCCTCAAGTCTTTGACATCGATCGCGGGCAGCGAAGAATCGCCCATGCCCGAACGGTGCAGGTCATCCACCGTTGTCGGCATCTCGAAACGCCCTGCGACTTCGCGATCTGCAGTAGCGTTAACAGTTCCGTCTATCGCCAACTAGAACCGCCTCCGAAGTCGCGGATTCGCCCATTCATCCATACCTCGCGACAGCATGAACAATCCAATGAACAAGATCACAATCACGACGATCGGTGGCGACCACCACCACCACCATCCATTCACCAACGATCCATACCAGATGTTGTGATAAATCATCATTCCCAAGGTGTTGGAACTGAAGTCTCCAAGCCCCAGCGCTTCCAGCCCGATCGACGCTAATATCGCCGATGAAACCGCCAGCACAAAATTCGCCACGATAAACGGCATGAGGTTCGGCATCATCTCCTTCACAATCACCTCAGGTCCGCTCATCCCCGACAACCTCGCCATCTCAACGTATGAGCGTTGCTTCATCACCAAAACCTGAGATCTGACAACTCTGGTCGGTCCGAGCCAAGCGAGCATGGCGATAATCAGCGACAACTGGATAAACGTCATCTCTCCACCACCAACCTCTCGCCATGCGATGGTGATGATAATCAGGATTAGTATCCCTGGGATCGTCTGCAACGTATCAACAACGAACCTGATCGTCGCATCCAGCACCCCTCCGTAGTAACCGGCCGCGAATGCCAAGAGAGTCCCAACGACTGTTCCCAGAGACCCTGCGATCAGCCCGATCATGATCGTCTGCGGGATTCCTTGCGAAAACGAAGCCAAGATGTCCTTGCCTAGACGGTCTGTGCCGAGAAGGTGTTGACGCTCAACGTTGTCGTAGGCGAAACACAACTCCCGCGGGTTTTCAGACGTGTAACAGGGATGCGGGTTTTGCAGCGACGGCTTCTTGTTGGGAGGTGCGAATGCCAAGTCCTTGGCATCTTCCGGAGCCGTCATAATCGTTCCGAACGCCCAGAAGAGCACGATGATGCCGAGCATGACGGATCCGGCGATGATCGACGGATTNNGTTGCCATTCTCGTTCAGTTTGCGGAGTAGCTGATCCTGGGATCGAGCAACGGATAGATGACATCAATCACCAGCATTGCGAAAGCGATGGCAAGGACGATGATGAACACCACGCCTTGGATCACGAAGTAATCAAATCCCGTGATCGCTTCGTACAACACCCTGCCAATCCCCGGGTACCCGAATATTCGCTCCACCAATATCGCACCGGAAACAACGTGAGGAAGGGTCAACGCCAAGGCGGTGGTCTGGGGCAAGACCGCGTTTCGCACGGCGTACCGGAAGAACGTTCGCATCTTGGTAAGCCCTTTCGCTTCCGCCTGCAACATGTAGTCCTCGCCCTGCATCGTTATCATCATCGACCTCATGCCCAGCGCCCAAAA
>JAAXHR010000168.1 GCA_012270805.1 Dehalococcoidia bacterium | reverse complement strand
GGGGATACGGTTGAATGGTTGAGAGGACTCGACGATGAGTTGATGGTCGAAGGGCCAGCTACGGTCCATGTGACTGGTCCGGCCGGAATTCTCGCGGATGCGATCGTGGTGTTTCAGTCGTTCGACTTCCGTGTGAGCGCGATCACGATCTTGTTAGTGCTGGTGATCTTGCTCGTGATCTATCGCTCACCGCTATTAGCGTTGCTGCCCGTAGTCACAGTCGGCGTCGCGCTTACGGTAGCGCAATCGATCGCGGCTCTGCTTGCTGACAATTTCGATTTGGCCTTGAATGGGCAGGTTACGGCGATCATGGCGGTATTGATGTTCGGTGCGGGTACGGATTTCACGCTATTCATCGTGTCGCGGTATCGCGAAGAGCTTCCGGTTCGAGAGAGCAAGTTCGAGGCTATTGGCGCAACGATGCGGGCGGTTGGTCCGTCGATCGCTTCGAGTGCGGGGACGACTGCGGTTGCGATGATGGCACTTGTGCTTGCGCTTTCGGGGAGCCTGAAAACGATGGGACCGATGCTGGCAATGGCAATTATGGTGATGCTCGCGTGTGCGTTGACGTTAATTCCTGCGGTGCTTGTTGCGATGGGGCGAGTAGCGTTTTGGCCGATCAAGAGGATTGAGCTGAAAGACGAGGATTCGGGTGTATGGAACCGCGTTGGAAGGCTCGTGTCCAAGCGCCCCGGCGCGCTGTTGACGATTACGTTCGTGGCGATGATTGGGTTGTCGGCTGGATTGTTTGAGTTCACCCCGCGGTTCAGCTTTGTGGAGGGTTTCCCGGATAGTGCGGAGTCGAAAACGGGGTTTGAGACGCTAAAGTCAGCGTTTCCGCCCGGCGAACTTGCGCCGACGACGGTGTACGTTTCGAAAGAGGACGTGTCAGTTCTGGACCACTTGCAGGCCATCGAAGATCTTTCGGCAACTTTGGTGGCCGATCCCGTTGTGAACCGCGTGACATCGATTACTCGTCCAGTCGGCGAGCCATTGCCAGTCGATATCGCGCAAGTTCAACCACTCGTAGCGATGCTGCCGGATGATCCGAGTCAGATTGGGGAGTTGGTGGCGATGCTGCCGCCGGAACAAGCGCAGTTGGCGGGTACGTTACTGGCTGGGCAGAGACTGATTTCAACGGACCGAACGACGACGAAACTCGAAGTTGTTCTTAACGAGGATCCTTACGACACAGCGGCGATGGATGCCGTACCACGTCTTCGCGAGACGGTACGTGACGTTGTGAACGCGTCTAGTTTGAGCGGAGCGACGGTGGTAGTCGGCGGGGAATCGGCGACGAACTACGACGGTCGAACTGCGACGATACGCGACTTCCAAGTTATTGCGCCGATCGTGATCGCGGCAATTTGGATTATTCTGGCGATCCTGTTAGGCAGCGTAGTTGCGCCAACATATCTAGTCATCAGCGTCGTGCTGAGTTTTGCCGCGGCGCTGGGCATATCAATCGTTATTTTCGAGAACGTATTCGGACACGACGGGATGGCGTTCGATTCGATACCGTTCATCTTCGTGTTCTTGATTGCGCTCGGTGCGGACTACAACATCTACATCATGTCGCGGGTGCGTGAGGAGACTCGGACTCGAGGTTTGGCTGAGGGCACGCGGTATGCGATCACGCGGACTGGGGGCGTAATTACGTCGGCGGGCATCATCCTTGCGGGTACGTTCTCGGTGTTGACGACGTTCCCGCTTCTCGACCTATTTCAGTTGGGATTCACGGTGATGCTGGGGATTTTGATAGACACGTTCGTTGTGCGAGCGATCATGGTTCCGGCGATAGTGATGAAGCTGGGCGAGATGAACTGGTGGCCGTCGAAGATACCGCGGGCTCATTCTCTGGCGATGGAGCGTTCGTCGAGGAGTGCTAAGAACTCTTCATAGTTCGAAATCGTTTGCAGGGTCTTTACTAAATCGCCGGCATGGGTGGACTGTTGTCTCAACTCCCATATCTGGCGCGCCAAAGGGCTTGTTGAGGACGGGCCGTCGGCGTACAGGCCGTGGAATGCGAAGTAGGCTTGGTTTAGTTTGCGGATGTTGTGTCCGTTTTCGACTAGCTCTAGGCGGCGGCTTTCCATGTAGGCCTCGGCTTCCTCGATCTCGCCTCGTTCCAGCAACTCGTCTGTGCGATGGCGGGTTTCGTGCAGGAATTCCTGCACGTCGAACTTGCTGGGGGTGTCAGGGTCTTCTTGGACGTGCTCAGGCATGTATGGAGGTTCCAGTGTTTCGACGTTTTCGCCGGTGATTTGGTTGTAGACGGTGCGCCCGATCTCCTTTCCGACGAGGTTGGCGAGGGTTTCGTTGAGAGAGGTCATGTCGCCGCCGGACCAGTAGGAGCGTCCGAGAGGATGGAAGATTAGATACGCGTGAAGCCACTCGTGTGCGGATACCTCGAGCAGCGCCTGCAGGCTGTAGTCGGAGGGGACTAGGTTTGGGAATGATGCCAAGCCGCCTGTTGGGAGAACGACTGCAGAGAGATCGGCGGTGTCGAAAATTTGCGTTTCCATACGCTCTTTGACGTCCTCGGTTAGGTCGGGCTTCAGGATTCTGACCGAGTCTCGTTGGATGACATCGCGAGGTGACGTCACGAGAACATGAGGTGTGTCGTCGATGCGGAAATCTACCGGCGGCCAGATGAAATCGCCGTTTTTGTTGAGTCCGAGAGCTGTGAGTTCGGTTGAAATGGCGGATTCGAGAAGTTCTTCTGCGGCATCGCGTATCGCATTGCGTTCTTGGAGGAGGGATGTGACGTGGGATTGTGCGACGGATACGGCGAGTGCGTCTCCGCGTGCGAGAGCACTTTTGAGATCATTTCTGGCGGAGCGGAGCTCGCGTGCCAGGTTTTGGAAGCGATCGAGATGGGCTCGCCTTGTGTTTTCATCGATGTCGGTCCACGGAAGCGCGGAGTAGATGCGGTGGATCCACTTGGCAGGGAGGTGTCGAGCTTCGAACGAAGTCAGGTTGTAGCCTGAGCCGGCGGAGGCAATTTCGACTTTGGTGAATAGCCGTCGGTCGCCGCTGTGCATGATGATTACGACGATGCCAAGGGCTGCCAAGATTGCCAATGGGATCTGATATGCGAGTTTCAGGCAGGTACGCCTGATGCGGCCGCGACGGAGCTGCTTGGCGCGGCGGCGTTTGACGATTTCGTGGTAGCCACGTCCTCGCCGCAGCCTGACATTGAGCAGTCTACGGAGAGTGTAGCCTCGTGATATTGCGCGAACAACGTTCATATATGTGAAATCATCAATTGGAGAACCGTAAATTGGACATTGATTACTCATTATCTAAGTCGCTTCGTAGCAATTGATATTTCCTCCCAAATTGGTGTAACTTATTCGCATACGAGTGGTTTAGCCAGGTGAACTTGCAGGAGCGAACGTGTGAGCATAGCAGTTGTAACGGATAGCACCGCAGATATCCCTTCGGATCTGGTCGAAGAGCATGGCCTGACGATAGTTCCGGCGTTCGTGAGGTTTGGGGACGAGGAGTTTCGGGATAACGTGGAGATCGCGACCGAGGATTTTTACTCGCGATTGGCGCGTGACAAAGATGTGTTTCCTACTACGTCTCAACCGTCGCCCGGGGATTTTAAGTCGGTGTACGACGGGTTGCTCGAGGAGCACGACGAGATTGCGTCGATCCACATTTCGTCGTTGGTGAGTGGTACGTATGCATCGGCTGTAGCGGGAGCGGCTCAGGCGGATCCGAGCGGAGAGCGGATCAAGCATGTAGATTCGTATTCGGCGTCAATGGCTACGGGTTGGTTAGCGATTGCGGCGCGGAAGATTATCAATGACGGGGGCAATCTCACAGACGCGGTATCGGCGGCGCAGGACATGGTACCTCGGGTGCAGTTCGGCGGGACGCCTGAAACGCTGGAGTATTTGAAGCGTGGGGGCAGATTAAAGGGCGCGCAAGCGCTGATGGCGAACATTCTGAACATTCGCCCGGTGTTGGCGATAGTTGACGGCGAGGTGGAGGTCCTAGCTAAGCCGCGGTCTCATCGCAGGGCGATGTCGAAGCTGATTTCAGCCCTGGTTGAGGATCATGCGCCGTTGACAAATTTGGCAGTGATGCACACGGATTCGTCGTCGAAGGGCGAGGCTGAAGAGGTTTTGGCGGAATTGGGTTCGTATGTCGCGCCGGGTGGCATGACGCTCACCGCGACTATAGGGCCGGCGATCGGCGCGCATCTGGGCACTGGAACGGTCGGGTTGGCGGTTTCGTGGTAGGCCCCTCACCCTAACGCTCTCTGTCTCCGCGAGGCATTTGCAAAACTCTCGCGAGCGGGAGATGGATAAGTTTTTGCGTGAGAGTTGGCATGAGCCCCCTGCGAGTTGCGCTGGGGTTCACTCGCGTCCCCGTTTTGATTCGAAAAAAGGGAAGGTCTAGGTCTTTGGCATAAGGTTGTTTAAGTCGCTGTTGGAGATATGTTGCCTTTGATCGATGGCTGATCTAGTTGTTGAACGCCAGACGGAGCTTCTGGTGAATGTGCTTAAGGTCGAAGCCAAAAACGGCTTTGACAATAGCGCGGTGATAGGTGGTGGGTTGGATAGGATGTGGCCGAATCTGGACCGGATTGCGGGGCGGATTCGAGGCTTGGCTCCGATGAATGGGCGTCGTTACGCGGTCTTGTCCTCTGCGGAGCGCAGGTCTTGGGCAGCGGTGGCGTATAGGCGGTTGTATGGGACTACGTCACGGCCAAGTGTGTCTGGTCCTGTTAGGGTCGAAGCATCATCCGAACCTGAACGTGCTCTTAAAGCAGCCACTAAAAACCTGCGACCGGCATCGCCGAAAACAGGGCTAGATGCGCCGGTATCGTCGCTTCGGTACCTTCATGTTTCGGCGAAAAGGGCGTTTGAGGCATTGGGATTGGCGACGTTGCGGGATGTTTTGTGGCATTTTCCGTTGCGGATGATCGACTACACGCAACGATCGAACATCGTTGATCTGGTGCCGGGCGAGGAAGCTACTGTGGTTGGTGATGTGGTTACATCGGAAGTGAACCGGTTTGGCGGGGCTAGAGGTTCGGCGCGGGTGCGGATTCGGGATGGAACGGGTTATATGTCGATAACCTGGTTCAACATGCCTTATATGGCATCGAGGTGGCAGGTAGGGGATCGGATCGTGGTTAGCGGGAAGGTTGGCGAGTATCGTGGTCATCCGACGATGGAGAATCCGGAGTATGACGACATTATTCGTGGTGGTCGGGAGAACCATCGGGGGTTTATCCATGCGGGGGCGATGGTGCCGGTCTATCCGTTGAGTACCGGCCTCAATCAGCGAACAGTGCGGAACGGTGTGATGCAGTGTTTGGACAATGGATTGCGGTTGGTTGTTGAGACGTTGCCGGAGGAAGTGCGGAAAGCGCATGAATTGATGGGGTTGTTGGATGCTTTCGAGGTGATGCACCGGCCTTTGTCGGAGCGACAGAGGTGGTCAGCGATACGTCGGTTTGCGTTTGATGAATTTCTATATAACCAGATCGCGGCGATTCGGAGGCGTGCCAGGTGGCGAGGTACTGTGGAGGCGATTAAGTTGATGCCGGATCGGGGGATTGTAAAGAAATTTGTGTCGTCGTTGGGATTTGAGTTGACTGTTGATCAGAGGGAGGGTGTTGAGACGATATTAGGCGATATGGACTCGGGGTATCCGATGGCTCGATTGCTTCAGGGGGAAGTAGGTAGTGGCAAGACGGTGGTTGCGATTGCGGCGATGTTGTCGGTTTCGGGTGGGAATGGGATGCAGGCGGCGATGATGGCTCCGACGGAGGTTCTGGCGGAGCAGCATTTCTTGAGCATGTTGGAACAGTTGGAGTGTCGGGAGGTATTGAGCGGGTATGGTTCGGTTTATGAGTCGCCTTTGTATCGAGTTGAAAAGAGAGGACGCAATCTGCGGGTCGGACTGTTAACGGGCAGTCTGTCTCAACGGGAGAAGAGGACGATGCAGGCGATGTGTGCGGATGGTGAAATCGATCTGGTTGTTGGAACTCATGCGCTTTTGCAGGATGCTGTGGGCTTCGATGAGTTGGCTTTGGTTGTGGTGGACGAGCAACAGCGGTTTGGGACTGAGCAGAGGGCGACTCTGACGAATCGGACGCCGCGCCCCCATCTGTTGGCGATGTCAGCTACGCCGATACCGCGGACGCTTCACATGACGATGTATGGAGAGACGGAGCTATCGACTTTGCGGGTGATGCCGAAGGGAAGGCGGGAGATTGAGACGCGGTGGGTTCGGTCGCCGTTCGAGTTGGAAGAGGCGTATGGAAAGATTCGGAGCGATGTCAATGAGGGACGGCAGGCGTTTGTGGTCTGTCCGTTGATCGATCCTTCGGAGAATGTGTCGGGGGCTTCTGCAGTGGTTGAATTTGAGAGGTTGGGACGGGATGTGTTTGCTGATTTGAGGGTTGGGTTGTTGCACGGTCGGATGAGTTTGGCGGATAAGCGGTCGGCGATGGAGTCGTTTAGGGGTCAAGAGATCGATGTTTTGGTGGCTACTCCAGTGATTGAGGTGGGGGTGGATGTTCCGAATGCGACGATGATGGTCATTATGACGGCAGATCACTTTGGGTTGTCGCAGTTGCATCAGATACGAGGGCGAGTCGGGCGCGGCAAGTTCGGAGGGACGTGCATATTGGTTTCGGATGCCGAGAATGATCTAGCACAAGCTCGGTTGCAGGCGGTTGTGGAAAATATCGACGGGTTTGATCTGGCGCGGAAGGACTTGGAGTTGAGGGGGCCTGGCAGAAATTTGGCAGAGCTGCAGAGCGGATGGAGCGGATGGCGGTTCGCCAGGTTTGATGATTTGGAGTTGCTGGGCAAGGCGCGTGGCGTTGCGGAGGAGTTGTTGGCGAAAGATTTTGACTTAGCGATGCCGGAGCATCGGGAGTTGAAACGAGAGACGATTCGGATTGTTCCGAGGGATGTTTCGAGTTACGCCTAGTCGATAGGGATGAGTGGCAAGACGATGTGTGAAGGATAGTTGTAACTCAGGTAGATGGTGTTTTGGGCGGGTCGGATGTGAGTGTGTCGGCCCATCGGTTCACCGGTGTTGGGGTTGATGTCGAAGCGGGGGAAGTTGCTGCTGGAGATGTCGACTCGGATACGGTGGCCGGTTTTGAAGAGGTTGCTTGTGGGTGTGAGGGTGATCGTGATTGGGTAGATCTTGCCCGGGGACATCATCTCGGGTTCGGTCCACGAGTTGCGGTAACGGGTGCGGAGGATGGAGTCGCAGAGATTGAGGTGGTAGCCATCGGGGTAATCTTCGCTTGGCGGGTAGATGTCAAAGAGTTTGGCGGTGAAGTCAGTATCGGGAGCAGTTGAGGAGATCCACAGGTTGACTTCGATTGGTCCAGTGATTTCGACATCTTCGGTTAGTGGTTCAGTCTGGAATGTGATGACGTCTGGACGGTCGCACAGAAGCGGGTAGGGTTCGCTGCAAGCCATTAAACCCGGTTGCTCGCGTTGATGCATCGGACCAGGTGTGACCAACGAGTAGGCGTGTTTAAGGATCGTATCCGCCTGTTTTCCCGGAGACGGCATCTCGTCGAATACCGGCCCACCGTCTTCGGGTTTATCCATTGCGCTGAAGCCAGCAACGTTGCCACCGAGGGTTGGGACGGGGTTGTCGGGATCGAACGTGTAGGTGATTGAGGTATTGACCTCTGTCGTCGGGTATCCCCCGCTCGCTTCACTTTGCGAAAGGGGTGGGTTGGTGGTGAGGGTCCCGTCGGCGTGGAGGTAGAAGTTGGTGTTTTCTGCTCGCGCTAGGGGCCATTCGTGTTCGTATCGCCAATGCCCGCCGTGGTTGAGGCGTCCGTCGGTGTTCTTGTTTCCATCGCCGCCTCCCATTACGAAGAGTAGGATCGGTGGGTCGTTGTCGACACCGTTTTCTTCGTCTTTGAGCCAGCGATCGAACCACCTGCGGCGTATGGGGTTGAATTTCGCCATTCCCCACTGCGCATCGGGTCCGAAGTCGACATCGCCTTCGTGTGTTGCGTCGGTGCGTTGGGTACCATGTGCCCACGGACCGAAGACCATCCGTGTCGGGTTTGTGTTGCGGCGAGTGAGTTCGACGAAGAGGTCTGCGGTCCCCCCTGCGAAGGGATCCCACCAACCGCCGGTAAGGATGACGGGGATGTCGGCATGGCGGTTGAGGTATGGAGTCTGGTCGAGGTTCTCGTTTGCCCACCATTCGTCGTATTCTCCGCGGGTGTAGTAGTTGAAGAGAGTTTCTTCGAGGTGTGGGGCGTGAGACAGGGCGATTTCGCCGCGTTTCCACGGGGTGTCCGATAGGAACTCCCGCATATTCTGGAAGGTTTTGGCCACGGCTAGGACGCCTTCGGGGTTGTTGCGGAGCTCGTGCGAGTCGAGTGCGTGGTTGTGGATTGCCGCGGCCATGTGGAAGCACATCGCACCGCCTTCGCGGGCTTCGTGAGCGTATATATTGGTGGGCGCTTGTTCGACCCATTGCGCTACGAGGTGAGGAGGTCGATGAAGGGCAGCCACGGTTTGGACGATGCCTCGGTGAGAGCTGCCTAGGGTACCGATTTTGCCGTTGCACCATGGTTGGTCGGCGATCCACTCGATGGTGTCGTAACCGTCTTCGCCTTCCCACGGGTTGCAGGTGTGATAGTAGCGGCCGTCACCTTCGGATCTGAAGCGAGAGCGGAGGTCTTGATTGACGAATACGTAGCCGTGGCGGGGGTAGTAGCCGCGGACGGTGTCCCACTCCTCTTTAGACTTATCGTAGGAGGTCCGGACTAGGAGGACAGGGGCGGGATCAGTGATGCGGTTGCCGTCGTCGTTGACCGGAAAGTGGACATCTGTCGCGAGCCGAACCCCGTCACGCATCGGGATCATCATCTCCTCGTAATGCTCGTAGGGGTTAAAGGCTTGAGCAGTCATGACCGGGTCAATCGTGTGGTGTTTGGACGGTTCGAACAGAATTCACGCACCTGTCGAGTTCGGTGGGATTTAGGTGCTACGAGGGCGTCGCATGTAAACATGCGGTCTACCGTACCGGTCTGATGTAAGAATATCTGGAGAAAGATGCTCAATATCGACTTCATCACCTAATTTGCTTGTCCAACTACCATTCTCGAGTTGCCGTGCAGCATGAGTAGGAATCTGGGCTCGGCCGCCCTCTACATAAATGACAACTTTTTCGAAGCCACGTTCGAGGCCAATGTTTTCGCATTTTTCATAGCCGAGTGTTTCAAACATGGCGACGAATGCCTCGAGTGTGACCTCACGCTTTAAGCCTGGCGGCCAATACCCTCGATATTCCGGCCACCATTTTTGGTTACACTTACCTGCTGCCCAAGCAATGCAGTTGTAACGACCGGTCGCCCGGCTAGTTATCTCATAGTTGGTGTCGTTCAGGAGCGGAAATTCGTGTCTGAGACTCTCATGTCGTAGCAAGGATTCAAAATCCATGTTGATGCGCCCAATCCAACCATGCTCGCGCGATCTTGATTGAATCGCCATATGAACTCTCAGGGACGGGGTCTTCACCTGTAATTTCTGTGAGTGCTATGTCCCAATGGTCAGGATCGTTGCCTTCGGATCGCATCTGTGCAAATATAAACGGCAAAGCATCGGGGCCCATCCCGACGATTTCTCGGTAGGAAGGACAATTTGCTAATTTCGAAAGCGACGAAATGTACCGGCGCTCAATGTGCCATTGTTCAATCAGCATGTTGAACCTCGCACGCATCGATTGATTAGTGTGCTCCGAATCGACGGTCGAATAGTTGGTTTCGTAGTTCCTGAGTGAGGTCGTGTGTTCTGTCTCGGTCATTTCATCGCGGATCACTTGGAGATCTTGAATCGCCAGCCCCCGGAGCGCGAACGAACGCGAAACCGATGTTGTGTGTGTTCGTGTGATCGTTTGCATGTGGTATCTCTCGGTGTTTGTGGTTAAGAAGAAACTGGCTGGGACACATTGATTATGTTTGCACCTTTAACTTGAAATACCGGGTTGCCTTCTTGATCGGTTAACCCATCCAGCTGTACAACTTCGACGGCCACGTGTTTTACCTTCAATACCCAACCGTTCGAGAGCTTGATTTCGGAGAAACGCTCGACCGACTCAATGATGTCGATGACCGTTCCGGAAACTTCGTTGCCGGTTTGGTCTCTTACTGTGACTTTCCGTTCGGTCATAGGAAACTCTCTTTTATTCCTGAGTGAAGTCGCCTGCTTGGCATCCGGGCTAGGCAGGGTACGATACTTATATCATACGATTGAAGATCGAAACCCCGTAAGCAAACGGCACTTCGATGGAACTGCGAATGGCTCCGCAGGTTGGTTGATGAAAGTCCGTTGCGATGGGATGCGATCCGTCGCTCATCTGGCCTTTCAGTTAGCAACAATATGCATCGGAGTCCCGATTTTGGGCGGTCATTGCCGCTTCAAAGGTTTAGGGTTTGTGGGTTTAGCTGAGAATCTCTCGCAGTCGCCTGGCGATCTCCGCGATCTCTTCGTCTTCCAACAGGCGCACGTCGATGCGGACGATCTGCGGGTCTCTTGCGTGGCCAACCACAGCTATCGCAGGGTCACCGTCGCGGAGTTCCTCTATGAGCCACTGGGCATCTTTGCCTATGGCAGGATCGACTTTGACGTGCACGTTCGGCATTGGCCGGTTATCTTCGTCTGGGAACTCGATGTATGAATCAGCCATCTTTGGGAGGCCGGCAAGGCTGTTGTGAAGCATTCCGGTTTTGCGGTGGTGCTCAGTCATCCGTTCTTCGTCGTCTTGCTGCACCCACCAGATGAAGGAGGCGATTTGGCCTATGACTTCTTCTTTCGAGACCTTCGCGACGCGCCCTATACCGTGCGACGGTGCGGACTGCATGGCGATGGAATCGATGATGTCCTGGCTGCCGGCGATGATGCCGGAACCTTGCGGCCCTTGGATGCCCTTTCCGCCGCTGAAGCAGACGACGTCGGCGCCGATGTCGATGAAGCGGTAAAGGTTTTCGCGCGGCGGCAGGCAGTTTGATGCATCGATGATCACACGGGCGTCGTGATCGTGCGCGATGTCGATAACGTCTTCCAAGGCGATGTCTTCTGGGGGTGCGTACCCGACCCAGTAGACCATCTTGGCGTCCGGGTTGTCGATGAAGGCTTGTGCGTATTCCTCGGCGCGGACCACCTTTGTGGGGCGACCGTCTTCCTCAGGTTCGCCGACTTCGACGAACTTTACGCCGGCGGTCTTAACGGCCATGGCGTAGCCATGGTTGACGTACTCTTCGCCCTTGTAGTTTTCCGCGCGTGCAAACCGTTTGGCGATGCATGGAACTTGGCCGCCTTGAACGTATGGCAGCTGCTCGATCAGGGCCTCGTCCATACCGGTGATGATTGCGGCGGCGGAGACCATAAGGCCAGCGGCACAACCGGAGACGATATAGCCATCGTCGGCGTGGGTAACTTCAGCGATGATGCGGCCGGTGGCTTTTTGAAGTTCTCTGAGGTCGACGAAGTTGTCGGCTGCTGTTCGCATCGCCTTTAACGTCGTTTCAGGTATCAGGGTGCCACCCATGTTGGTGTGGTGGCAAGTAGCGTTGATGAACTTCCGGACACCTAGTGCGGCGTAGGGGTCTTGTTCGAGTTGTTCGAGAGTAGGCAGTGTCATTTCGTATCGTCCGTGGGCGAATTTCACTGCCGATAGCATACACCGCGCAGCGCACATGTGCGTGGTTGACTGGCTATACTTTATGGATCGCTTCAGGGGCATAATCGCCCGATTTTCCCAATCACCCGGAGGTGCAGGTAACCGTTGTCTGACCAGTTCGTTCATCTGCACAACCACTCTGAATATTCGTTGTTGGACGGGTACGGGCACGTTGAGGATATGGTGTATCGTGCGGCGGAACTAGGACAGCCAGCAATGGCGTTGACTGATCACGGAAACGTCTACGCGGCGATCGATTTCTACAAGGCGGCGAAATCGGCGGGCATCAAGCCGATAATTGGGATGGAGGGCTATGTCGCGTTTGGATCGCGGCATGAGCGGACTGCTGCCGAGGGCGCAGGCGGGGGTTCTCAGCCTCACATCACGTTGCTTGCGGAGGATCTGACAGGTTATCGCAACCTGTTGCAGCTTGCGACCAAGGCTCATCTTGAGGGTTTTTACTATCGGCCACGAGTAGATCGGGATTTGTTGGCTGAATATTCCGAGGGTGTGATTGTGCTCTCTGGATGTCTTTCTGGCGAGTTGGCGCGGGACGTGTTGCGGATGAATGGTGATTTGACGGCTGCGCGGGAGACTGCGGGTTGGTATCGGGAGGTTTTCGGTGATCGGTACTACTTGGAGTTGATGCATCACGAGAATGTGCCGGGGCAAGATGTGGTTAACCGGGCTGTTTGCGAGTTGTCAGAGGAGATGGGGATGGAATTGGTAGTTACGAATGACTGCCACTACGTCTATCCGGAGGATGCGCCGCATCAGGACACGCTGACGTGCATCGTTACATCGAGCAAGTTGGCGGATGAGCGAAGGTTGCGGATGGAGGATGACAGCTATTACGTGAAGTCGGCTGCGGAGATGGCGTTAGTGTTCCCGGAGCATCCGGGAGCTCTTCGCAACACGTTGGCGATTGCGGAGCGTTGCAATCTTGAGCTTTCACAGCGTCGAACCAAATTGCCTCAGTTCCCGACCCCCGATGGGTCATCGTCGGCTGAATACTTGCGCCGGATCTGCTACGAAGGGGCGTTGGAGCGTTTCGGGGAGCTTTCGGACGGGGTTAAGGAACGGTTGGAGAAAGAGCTTTACATCATCACTGAAACCGATTTTGCCGACTACTTCCTGGTGGTTTGGGACATCTTCAGGTTCGTCAAGCAGCAGGGGATACTGTCGACGGTCCGCGGATCAGCGGCATCGAGTCTGGTGCTGTACTGCTTGCGGGTGACCGACTTCGACCCTCTACCCTACGGACTGTTTTTCGAGCGTTTCTTGAATGTCGAGCGTCGTGAGATGCCTGACATCGACATGGAGTTCGCGGACGATCGTCGTAGCGAGGTTATTCAGTATTGCTTAGAGCGGTACGGCCCAGACCGCGTTGCGCAGATAACGACTTTTGGAACGATGAAGACGCGCGCCGCTATCCGCGACGCTGCGAGGGTTATGGAGGATGGCGCCACAGAAAACTCGGACATCAACGATGCTTGCAATCGCCTCGTCCGCGTTGTCGCCAACTATTCGCCGATGTCGAACGATGATGAGGATGAAGCGCCTCCACGCGAATTCAACCTGCAGACCGTCAAGGAACAGAGCGTAGAACTTCAGCAATTGATCCGCCAGAACGCGGTCGCTGCGGAGGTTCTCGAGAAGGCGATGGGGGTAGAGGGACGGGTACGCAACGTTAGCACGCACGCGGCTGGTGTGGTGATTTCCGACGATCCACTAGTGAAATACACGGCTTTGCAGCGTCCACAGAAGGGCAGCGATACCGGCTTGACTGCGACGCAATACTCGATGTATCCAATCGAGTTCGCGGGGCTGCTCAAGTGGGACTTCCTCGGACTCACAAACTTGGCGGTCTTGGATCGTTGTCTGAAGATCATCGCCGAACACCGTGGCGTTGAGATTGACCTCTACGACGAAAAACAGGTCCCCCTCGATGACGAGGCGACTTTCAAGCTGATGGCAGACGGCGACACGTTCGGTTCTTTCCAGCTTGAGAGTTCGGGGATGACGCGCTATATCAAGGATTTGAAGCCGACTTCGATCGACGACATCGCTGCGATGATCGCGCTGTACCGTCCCGGTCCGATGCAACACATCGACCGATTGATCGCCTGCAAGCACGGTCGGGCTCCAATCGAGTACCCGCATCCGAGCATCGCGCACTTGCTAGAGAGCACGTACGGTGTCATCGTCTACCAGGACCAGGTGATGCTCACCGCTCAGGACTTCGCTGGTTACACCCTTGGCGAAGCAGACATTCTCCGGAAAGCGATGGGCAAGAAGGTGCCAGCGATCATGCGTGAGGAGGAGCGCAAGTTCGTCGAGGGCGCGGTTAAGAAGGGTCATTCAGAGCAGGAGGGTCGCGACCTCTTTACATACATCCTCCCGTTCGCTGGCTACGGATTCAACAAAGCTCACGCCGTCTCTTACGCTTACATCACCTATTGGACAACCTACTTCAAAGCCAACTACCCGCTCGAGTACTTCGTCGCCATGCTTGAGTCGTTCACCGGGGCGCCAGAACGCGTTCAAAGGTGCATATCAGAAGCGAAGAAACGGGGCATTGAGGTGTTGCCGCCCGACGTGAACGTTTCGAAGACATCCTTCACGGTAGACGAGAGTGTCGGCGAGCGAGGAAGTATCCGGTACGGATTGGCATCGATACGGGGCATAGGCCCGGCGACGGTTGCAGAGATAGTCGAGATTCGGGATGGTGACGGCAAGGGTCGGTTCGCGGATGTGGGCGATTTCTGCGATCGATTGGCTGAAGCTGCGCCTCCGGAATCTTCACTACGATTGCTGATCAAGGCGGGCGCGTTCGATTCGATGGCGCGGCGTGAGCAGCTTTTGGACCAGGCGGAAAACCTTGCGACGCATATGCGGAAGACTGGCGCGGCGCGCTCGTCAGGTCAGCATTCGATGTTCGGCGGCGCGGACTCCAGCGAGTCGTTCATAGGCATTGAGTTCGATCCGCCGCAGGAAAACGGCGGAGTGGATGTCAAGATGCTGAGGGAGTGGGAGAAGGAGCTTTTCGGGTTGATCATCACCGAGAGCCAGGAGGATGCTGAGAAGCGTGTCGCGCTCGAGCACGAGGACAACGGCGCGATAGTTTACGCGAGCGATGAAAAACTGAACGAGGAAGGCGCACGTGTCCGCGTTATCGGTAAGCTGGTGGCGATCGATCATCGGTCGACTCGTAACGGTGCTCCGTTCGTGACGGCGAAGCTGGCGTTGCTGGACGACGAAATAGAGTTGACGGTATGGTCGAATGTGCTGGATCGGACGTCTGGAATTTGGCATGAAGACGTGTATGCGGATGTTCGAGGTTCAGTTCGCATGTTCAACAACTCGGCTGGAGTGGAGGTGAGTAACGCCATCGCTTACATTCCGACGAGGAATGACAATTCTAGGCCTGGAGTTAATGGGTCTTTGAACGGCTCAGTGAATGGCGTTAATGGCAACGATTCGCATGCCGCGAGGTATCATGGAGCGACTGGTCCGATCAACGGTGAGGCGCAGACGAACGGCGGGAATATGACATCGACGCATAACACATCATCTGACGGGCCCGCGGTGACGCTGTCGTTCGAGTGCGACGGTGAAGCCACTCCTTCCCGTGAGACAATTCACGAGGTTTTGCTTGCGCTGGGCGAACACAAGGGCGACGGCAAGGTGTTGGCGAAACTGTCGATTGATGGCAAGACGATTTCGATGGACCTCCCGTTCTTCAGCGTCGAGCCATCTCAGCAGCTACGCTCGGAGCTGGCATTGATTCTCGGCGATAGGAACGTTGAGATGAGCGTCGACGCCGCGAACTGACATGCGAGAGCGTTGGGTCGAGTTCGCGACTGCTCCGGACCAATTGATCGCGGAGACGTGGGCGGGTCTGGTTCGCAACGAGGGGTGTCCGTGTGCGGTCAAGCCGGATGGGATCCCGTTTCTTGGCCCTTCGGTCATGCCGGTCAGGTTGATGGCACCGGAGGAGCGAGTTGCGGAGGCTCAGGGGATCTTGGGTCGCTATGTTGATGGGGCTGTTGATGAGGGGTGAGATCGGGTGAGGCTGTACGGTGTGTACAGATTTCAGTTTAATAATTGGGTAGATTGCAAGTTGTATTTTCAAATTGTATGCTGAAATCACTAAAAAACTCTGTAAATTGAAAGTAGTATTTTCAATTTGTAAAACTTTCGGCTATAATACAACTTATGATCGAACGCGACATCACGCCTCAGATTGTCTCACTGTTTGAGCAGTATCCGTTCGTGACGGTTACCGGTCCGCGCCAATCGGGCAAGACGACGTTGTGCCGGGTGGCGTTTCCGGGTCTCGATTACGTGAACTTGGAGGCTCCTGACGCGCGTGAGTTTGCGGAATTCGACCCTCGGGCATTTCTAGCGCAGTTCGGCGGCGGAGCGATCATTGACGAGATTCAACGCGTTCCCGGATTGCTGTCGTATCTGCAGGTGATCGGAGATGAATCAGGTCGGAACGGGCTGTTCGTCCTGACCGGCAGTGAACAGTTCGTGTTGTCCGCGGCGATCAGCCAATCGCTTGCTGGCCGGACCGCTTTGCTGCGGTTGTTGCCGTTTTCGTTGGCCGAGAGGCGACGCGCGGGGGCGAGCAATACGATAGAAGACATTCTCCATACCGGGTTTTACCCGCGCATCCATGATCAGAGGCTCGACCCTGTGCAAGCGCTCGGTGACTATTTCGAGACGTATGTCGAACGGGATGTGCGTCAATTGAGCGAGATTCGGAATCTTTCGAGTTTTCGTCGTTTCGTGCGCCTCTGCGCCGGACGTATCGGTCAACTGTTGAATCTGTCGTCACTGGGATCGGATGCGGGCGTTTCACACACGACTGCTCGACAGTGGTTGAACGTCTTGGAGACGAGTTATATCGTTTTTCAGTTACAGCCGTATCACGCGAACATTAGGAAGCGGTTGGTCAGATCGCCGAAGCTGTATTTCTACGATGTCGGTTTGGCCAGTTACCTGATAGGTATCGAGCATGCTGGTCAGATCGCGACGCATCCATTGCGTGGGTTTTTGTTTGAAAACGCGGTGGTGGCGGAAACGTTGAAGCATCGCTTCAATCGCGGACGTCAAGCTAATGTGTCTTTCTATAGAGACGCTCAGGGATTGGAGTGTGACTTGTTGTATGAGACCGGATATGGTTACGGGGCGATCGAGATCAAGTCGGGCGCAACGGTTTCGTCGGACTATTTCGTGGGGCTGAATCGCGTTGCGGATCTGGTGCCAGAGGTGAGCGCCAAGGCGGTCGTGTATGGGGGTGCGCGTGGTCAGAAGAGAAGCGATGCAGAAGTTGCGACGATGAACGGGTTAGCTGGGTTGTTGAGCAGGTTTGATTCGGGTGATTCAGCGTGATTGGTG
>JAAXHR010000101.1 GCA_012270805.1 Dehalococcoidia bacterium | reverse complement strand
GGATCGATCAATATCGAGTGTAGGAGTTCACGCGGCTCTAGGAGAATCTCAACCGACGGTGTCCGACACTGAAGGTAGCACCCTCGAAGAACGGACGCGCCTCCCGTTCAGTATCGTCCCGATAATCGTGTACCGCACGCCTAGTCGGTAAGGAATGAGCAACAATGCTGGCGTTGCAATGCAGATCAAGATGAACCTGATCGCCGATGACAGTCCCCAATCGTCCGTCAATCCGATCAAAACCATAACCACTGCGAAGTGCCAAATGTATATCCAATAGGACGCGTCGGACATGTAGCGTATCCACCATCGCTCCTTCGACGCGACAATGTGGAAAGCGCCCATTAGCCCAAAACACATCAACCAAGCGTAGGCGACCTCAACGACGGATGATAGAAACCTCGCAGATGCGCTTTCCGCACGCTGGTCTAGCAGGATACCCGGAATCAGCACACACAGCCCAGGAACGAGAGCCAATGTCCACCAGCTTTGGATAGTCATTGAACGTTGATAAAGATGCACCCCCATCAAGAAAAACGCCAGATAGTAAACCAGCGATACCGGATCTGGATTTAACGCCAACGGCGTGAAGGGGCCGAAAGTATCGATGGGCATCAAAAACTGCGGCACTATCGGCACGAACAGTAATGCCCACCACACCTTTGCTCGATTGAATCTCAACCCGGTTTGCAGAGCGAGTATCAAAATCCCAGCAAACATCAGCAGATACCACAGAAACCAGAGAATCGACAGCGAGCGGGTCCACGTAGTAATCCACCGTACCGCTGTGAAGTCGTAATCAAGAATGAACGTGGCGACCAGCATCGCGTCAAGCGGGGCGATGGTCAGTGCACCGAACGCGAGTGGGATGCCTATACGAATCAGGCGGTGTTTGATTAGTGCTTTGACACCCCTTCGGTTCCATAGAAGGACCGTGAAGAAACCGCTCATCATGAAGAAGACTTGCATGCGGAAACCGTGGATGAAGTGGAAGACCTCGTCATATATGCCCGGCATCGGCGATTCAATGTACTCAGCCGGCCAATCACCAGGAAACATCAGGACCGCGGCGTGGAGAACGATACCAAGAAGCATGGAGAACGCTCTAAGGGCATCGAGTTCGTGGAGGCGGGGCATAGCGGAGCATTCACGAGATAGCGTCGTCAAGTTTTGGCAACGGGCAGATCGGCCAGCTTATTAAGGTTATTGGCTAAGGATGGAAAGCAGAGAGACTAGACTGGGCAGACGGTGCTGCTGAGAGTGCTTGTGCCCCACTTCAGGAGGTGAACGACTAACTGTGAACCGCTATGTGGCATTCCTTCGCGGCATGAACCTAGGACGACGACGGATCAAGAACCCGGAGCTCTGCGCAGCCTTCGAAGACATCGGCTTTAACAACGTATCCGCGTTCTTGGCAAGCGGCAACGTCATATTCGACACTGAGGAATCCGACTCAGCCGCGGTAGCACGCTCGATTGAAGACGGGCTGAGGACGTCGCTCGGTTACGAAGTACCGACATTCTTGCGAACCGCAGATGAGGTCCGGACGATCGCCGAATATAAGCCGTTCGCGCGTGTCACAGAGGAACGGACTGGCAAGCTACAAGTTGCCATTATTGACAAAGATGTTGAGCCATCGAAACGGGATTCAGTACTTGAACTGTCCAACGATGCCGACACGTTGGAACTGGTTGGACGAGAACTCTACTGGTGGCCAAAGAGTAACTTCTTGGACTCGCAGTTGGAGCTAGATGCTCTCGCAGCAATCCTCGGCCCTTTCACAATCCGAACCAAAAACACGGTTGAGCGGCTCGCATCAAAGTTCCTAATGTGATGATGGTCGTGCGAGGAACTAATCCTCAAGAGTCCGACCGTAACCTCCTGAAGGTGAAATGACCGGATTCTGTTTCGTGGAGCGCGTAGACATCTCGATTCGTCAGTGAGCGCCAACCTTGGAAACCAAACGTGTGGTGCAACGAGTGCAGAACTAACGCCATCAGATTGCCGTGCGTGACGACCAACGGCAATGAGTGACCGGCATGTATCAGTTCATCTAAAGCATCCCATGCCCGACGCAAAACCTCGTTCGCCGACTCTCCTCCCGGAGCGCGGAGAGCCTGGTCATCGAACGATTCGCGAACTATTTCCTGCCAGTTTTCGATGGGTTCGCCGGACAGGGTGCGTTCGTTGAATCGCTCGTCTTGGTTGATCGACAGTCCTGCTTTGGCCGCGTAGGGTTCTATGCTCTGCCAGGCCCGTTTGTACTGACTCGTGACTATTAGATCGATCGGATAATCGGCGAGGAATTCAGCGAGAGAGAGGGCTTGTCGGTGACCGTTTGCAGTCAGAGTCGCGTTGGAGTGTTGCCCAGTTGCTTGGCAGTGCCGGACCAAAAGCAGGTTGCGAGTGCTCATTTCGGGGCATCCTCTCGATTCCGATCACGGTACTTCGAAAACGGTCACAGATCGCTCTATAGTTGACAGAAGGCTAGGATATTCATACTCGCCGTTGTAGATAACGTTGTCAATGCCCAATTTCGCCATATCATCGATCGAAAAGGTCCAGCCCTCGAACAGATGCAATGGGAGAAACTCTGCGTTGAAGTCAACGTCCCAGAACCCGTAAACCAAGACGTCTTCTTTTAGGCCTATCCAGTCTAGGAACTCCTGCTCCCGTTCGATCTCGGTTTCGAAATATTTCAGAGAAGCTGTAATCAATATCTCTCGTTCTTGTTCACTTTTCGGTGTCCCGGTCCCAAAAGAATCGTCGGACGTATCGCGTCTTATCAGCTCTTCGACGGACATCCCCAAACTATGAGCTTCGTATACCCGTCTCTGCGGTGAGTCGTGCCACCCCACGATTGCGAAATCCTCGATGATCTTGTTCTTTCCCGCTGTAAAGATGTAGTTGGCGCATGCAGATGAACAAACCTCATCGACCACGACATCGACGTCGTTATCGTAGACCCAAAATCCGATCAAGATCGCTTGATCCGGCAGGCCGAAATCAGAATTGATCCGTACCGTGGTGATTTCATCCTCGTTGCCAACGATTTCGGAACGGAATCGGAAAAAAGCATTGTGGTTGAGATACCCATCGATCACAACAGCATCGCCTTCAACGCTGATAGTGGCTGGTGGTGGCTCTACCCATAGATCCGATTCGGATTCGAGTTCCGGGTCTGGAGTAGGAGTTGGCGTGCTACCTGGAGGCGGTATGGCGGTTAGGAGCGGTGTCGGTACCACCGCTGCGGGAACTGTATCCGTCGGTACCTCGAAAACGGCTACAGGGAAGTTTTCTATCGCCTTTTCGCTCGGATACTGTCCTTCCCCTTCATATGTAACGTTGTGCACCTCGAACTTCGCCATGTCCTCAATCGAGAAGGTCCAGCCGCCGAAATGAGTATCGTCGCTGAAGTAGTAGTCGAATTGATCGGGCAAGAAGCCGTAGACCATGAGATAGAGGTTGACGCCGGTCGCGTCCAGAAACTTTTCTTCGTCATCGTCGTCGTACTCATCGTTTTCTAACATGCTTTGGACGAATTCTTCTTTGGTGTCATAAATGGGAATTTCACTCCATTCCTTCATCTCGTCATAGTTGCGGCGGTACAGTTCCTCCATGGTTATGCCGTATCCGGCAGCGATGAATGGTTCTTGTTGTTCCGAACCGTGCCAGCCAACGATTGCGTCTTTTTCGATGATTTTGTTTCTGCCCGCAGTGAAGATGTAGTTAGCGCAGGAAGAGAAGCAGATTTCGTCGACAATCACGTCGATCCCGTGTTCGAATATCCACTCGCCGATCTGAATTCCTTCATCAGTGGTTCCGCCGCCAGAGTTGACGCGAATGGCGGTAATTTGGTCCTCTTTCCCACGCACAGCGACCAAGAAATCGCGGTATGTATTGAGTCCGATGTCACCTTCAAAGATGATGGTCGAGGCTTCTACCGTAATCGTTGCCGGATTCTCCTCGTATTCGAACCAGATGATGCCGTCTTCGTCCGGAGTTGGTGTCGGCTCGGGCGTTGATGTTGCCGACGGGGTTGACGGTGGAGCCGGCGTAGCTGTTGAGGTCGGTACCGCGGTCGATGTTGGGATCGGCACAGCAGTTGGCGATGGAGTGGGTGTTGGTGTCGGCTCGGATTGAGTGCAAGCGGAAGCAATCAGCAACATCGCAACGCAAAACAGGAACCCGCTGACCGCAAAAATGTTGATGGGTTTACCTGTTGAGTTTGATGGTAGATGGATGAGCATGGTACTCCCGGAGTGTCGCGAACGTTTAGAACCAACCAGACATCCGAAATACGAAAATGAGCAACCGTTGGATGTGCATTGGATGTGCCTGGTCGCGCATACTACACCCACTCGCGCCCCTTTCTCCACGCCAACCAGAGCCTACCTTCTCAAACAACTGAAACCCGTGCCTGTAGGGGCAGGTTTGAAACCTGCCTCTACAGGCCAACCAACACCCATCCTTCAGATCATTCCAAATCCCGCCCATCCTAGTTCACAAAAGGAGGACGCGGCAAGAGAAGCGAGACGCAAACGATTCAGCTAATCATCGTAGTTAGCACCGCCGTACCAATCGGTTCTTTGGGCTTCCGGCGCATCAACGTCGATCGAGAACTCTTCGAGAGCATCGGGGTCCGGCTCTATGCCCAGACCCGGTCGACCATTGGGATGGATGTGACCGTCGCGGACATCAAACATCGGGTCGATGAGTTTCTCGAACTCGGAGAACCAGTGATGGACGCACTCCTCGCGGTAGAGGTTCGGCATCGTCATGCAGGCCTGAAAGCTCGCGGCGATGGCGATCGGCCCCAGGGCATCGTGCGGACTGATGCGGACGTACGCCACCTCGGCCATGGCTCCAATGCGTCGGATCTCGCTGATACCACCGCACCAAGCGATGTCGGGCATGATGTAGTCGACCAGACGATCGTTCAGAATCTGCCAGTAGTCCCAGCGGGTGAAGTGACGCTCCCCGATGCAGAGCGGCACGTTGACATTTTCCCGAACATGCTTCAGAGCGTTGTGGTTTTCGACGTGTATCGGCTCTTCGAGCCACACGAGGTTGATGTGTTCGAGGGCGCGGCACGCTTCGATTGCCGATGCGACATCAAAGCGTCCGTGAGCGTCGACCATGAGCTCGTATTCGTCCCCGATCGCTTCCCGCAGACCGTCCATCCACCGGACCGCTTCATGGATCGCAGCCGGCTCGAGCCTCTCAACCATGAAGGCACCGCGGAATCTGCCGTATTGTCGACGTGAGGGGAAGGGGTCGGTCTTGATCGCTTCGAAGCCCATCTCTTTGGTTCGTCGGGCATCTTCCATCATTCCGGCTAAATGGTCTTCGAAAGTGTCGCCTTGCGAGGTGTCGCTGACGTGGGTGTAGAGGGGAACCGAAGCACGAACCGGACCGCCAAGGAGATCGTAGATGGGACGATTCAAAACTTTACCTTTGATGTCCCAGAGAGCGATGTCGATCGCGCTGATGAGGTGCGACACGAAGCCGCGACCGTTGAGATCAGAGTACATATGGAAGATGCGCTGCCAGATCTCTTCGATGTGGGAAGCATCGATACCGATGACGAAGGGTTTGACAGCTTCGATACCTCGCACAAGTTGCGGGTTTGCGATATAGTCCGTGCACTCGCCCCAACCGGTCACGCCCTCGTCAGTTTCGACGCTGACAAAGACCCACGGCATGGTGGTCGGCATCTTGACTACATGAGTTTTGACATCTGTAATTTTCATCGTTTGCTGAGCCCTATGTGCAACGTTGGTGATGGAAGTAGTTTACTTGGTTGACACACGCGATGAAACGGCCGACTGCCGCGATGCGTCGCCGTGTCAACAATGCGGCGATAACCGCAACGAGTTGC
>JAAXHR010000187.1 GCA_012270805.1 Dehalococcoidia bacterium | reverse complement strand
CCTTTTATAGGTCCTGAGCCTAGACAGCATCATGGGCAAACGGGTATTCGACTTTCCGAAGTCTGTGGACTTCATCAAGCGAGTCTTGGACTACGCGACCGACAAGGACTCCATTATCCTTGATTCCTTTGCCGGTTCCGGTACAACCGCCCATGCCGTTCTGGCGTTGAACAAGGAGGACGGTGGCAATCGTCGGTTTGTTTTGGTTGAATGCGAGGATTACGTGGACTCGATCACAGCCGAGCGTGTCCGTCGTGTCATCAATGGAGTTCCATCTGCAAAGAACGCAGATCTAAAGGCCGGACTTGGCGGAACATTCAGCTACTTCAAGCTCGGTGAGCCCATGCGCCAGGAGTCGCTTCTGGATGGTTCTCATCTGCCCGAGTATGAAGCCTTGGCCAGCTATGTCTTTTTCACGGCTACCGGCGAGGAATTCGAACCGGAGCAGATGAAGCGCGACCAGTGGTTCATCGGTCGCAGTCGCCTTTACGACGTGTATCTGATCTACGAAAACGACATCGAAAAGCTGAAGAACATGGCGCTGACTCTTGATGTCGCGCGCAAACTTCCCGGAGTGCAGCGCAGCAAGCTTGTGTTCGCACCGACCAAATACCTCGATTCGGAGTTCTTGCATCGATTACGAATCACGTTTCAGCAGCTTCCATTTCAGATCTACGAGACCTTCGACAAGCTGACGGCCAAGGGACCGGATAACTGAGTTGATCCTCAAGGACTACCAGCAACGGGCGTTGACGACCGCTCGCAAATACCTGGAAGTGCTTGGCCAAGCCCGTGAGAAAGCGCCCGAAATCCTCAAGATGGATTCCACTCACGACTGGGCGCGTTCCGCCTGGGAGAAGTGTGCGAGCGACAGGGTTGTCGCGTCGCCCACTTACCTGCCGCGCAAGAACGGCTTAGGGGAGCCCCTGCCGACTTTTTGCCTGAAGATTCCTACGGGGGGCGGCAAGACGTTGCTCGCTACCAAGGTGGTGGATCTGGCCAATACCCATTATCGCAAGCGGCAAACAGGACTGGTGCTGTGGATCGTGCCCACGACCCAGATATACAACCAGACGCTGCGCGCGCTGAAGGATCGCGACCATCCCTACCGTCAGCAACTGGACCTCTCTTCGGCCGGAAGAACGGTGATCCTCGAAAAAACCAGCGGATTCGGCCCTAACGATGTCAATGAAAACCTGTGCGTGCTTCTGGTCATGCTGCCGTCGGCCAACCGCGCCTCCAAGGAGCAACTGCGTATGTTTCGGGACAGTGGAGGCTTCACCCGGTTCTTCCCCTCCGATGAGGACGCCGCGGCCCATGAGGCGTTGTTGAAGAAGGTTCCCAATCTCGATTCGTTCGGCGGCAAGGGTTTCTGGGGCGCCCAGATCAAGACTTCCCTCGGCAACACTCTGCGTTTGCTTAAACCCTTGGTCATCCTTGACGAAGGACACAAGGCCTACAGCGTCAACGCCAAGAAGACGCTGGAAGGCTTCAATCCCTGCATGATCGTTGAACTTTCAGCGACCCCTCCAAAGGGAGCTAACGTGCTGGTTGACATCCGCGGCCGCGAACTCCACGCCGAGGAGATGATCAAGCTCGATCTGCACATCCGGAACCGCGCCAGCGCGAGTTGGCAGGACACGTTGCTTGCATCCATCGAGCATCGCGAGTTTTTGGAAAAGACAGCCTTCGAGAACGAAGCGACAACCGGCATCCATATTCGGCCAATTTGCCTGATTCAAGTGGAGCGCACGGGCAGGGAGCAACGTCGCCCCGGAGTGATCCATGCCGACGACGTTCGAGACTATCTCTTGCGACACCCGAACATCCGCCCGGAGTTCATCGCGGTCAAGACCAGCCAGAAGGACGAACTGAGAGACGTCGACGAGATCGGCGGTTTGCTCTCCAGGGAGTGTCCGATCCGATTCATCATCACCAAGCAAGCCTTGCAAGAGGGCTGGGACTGCGCTTTCGCCTACGTCCTGACCATTCTGACGAATCCCAGTTCCAAGAGTGCGCTGACACAACTCGTCGGCCGCATTCTTCGCCAGCCCTACGCCAGGAAGACGCACGTTCCCGCGCTCGACGAAAGCTATGTCTTTTGCTTTCAACGCCAAGGCAACAAACTGTTGCAGGAGGTGCGCAAGGGATTCGGTCTCGAAGGGCTGCATGGCATGGAAGGCAAAATCGTCACCGACCCGGAAGAATCCGTCGTGGCGACACACGAGGTAACCTTACGGCAGCGGGAGGAGTTTCAGTCGGCTACCCACGACCTGGTGTTGCCCGCGTTCATGATCCGCGACCGTGGGGGATGGCGGCTCGTGCGCTACGAATCGGACATCTTGAGTCGAGTAGCCTGGGACGAGGTCGATCTCAGGCCGTTGTTCGACTTGCCCTTGGGGGAGGGGCACATGGATTACGAAGTGCGTGCGGGATTGGAGAGCGAAGCTCTGAGCGCGGCTCCAGAGACTCATGGCGGCAGTCCCGGCGCCGCTGGCGGCAAGATCGACTACTGCTTTGCCGCCAGCCATCTGCTCGACGCCATGCCCAATCCCTGGCGCGGCAGCGAGGCGGCCCGGCAGGTGTTCGGAACGTTGTTGCAGAAGCATCCCCCCCAACGAGTGGCCTCGAACTACGTCTTCATTCTCGAGGAGTTGCGAAAGCGCCTGGAAGCCGAGCGCGACCGGCTATCGCAGATCGTCTTTCAGAAACTGCTTGCTGATGAAACGATGAAATTCATCGTCGTAGCCGACCATCTCACTTCCAATCGCCTGCCCCGCGAGATCAAAACCGTGCAACGGAAGCAGGCCAATCGCGAGGACGGCAGCCCCTACCAGCGCAACCTTTTCGACCAGATCCATGAGGACGATCTGAACGGGTTGGAAAACAAGGTCGCGACCTACCTGGACCAACAGGAACGTCTGTTTTTCTGGTTCCGAAACAGGGCGCGCAAGGACTACTACGTCCAGGGATGGAGGCGCGGCAGGATCTATGCCGACTTCATCTTCACCCTGCAGCCGGACGAGCCGGCGCCGACGACGCATTTCATCAGGTCTTCGTCGTCGAGACCAAAGGCCTTCATATCAAGGACTCATCGGACACCGCCTACAAGCGCGGAGTATTCGACCTCTGCTCCGATCATGCCGCCAAGAGGAACTGGGCCGATTTCGTCCCGGCCATGCGCAACAAGGTGGTGCACTTCGAAGTCGTAGACGAAGACGAGTGGGAGAGGCGGCTCAACTCCATGCTCGATGTCTAAAACTCTGGAGTCGAAACTACGTTGACCATTGAGTCAGCAGTCGTGAACTTCGGTTGGATGAAAGACAATTACAATTACTATGGTTGGAATTGCTCCCCCGCCCATTTAACACGTCTTCAGGGTAGTGTTGTACATCATTCGAGTACTGCGCGAATTCTAGTTTCCCTGTCCCGCGCTACGTCATACTCGTAATGTTTTCGAATTGTTAATTCCAAATCCTGAACACCTGTTGGACTCTTCAGGATCGCTTTGTAGTCTGGTGGTGGGTCACCTTCGCCAAATTCATACCTGAGGTCTACACAATATCGGCTGCAGATATCCTGAATTGCATCAAGTAAGGCTTGAATGCGCGCGGCGTCTTGTAGCAGTTCCCTAGCAGCCTGTGGCAGAAAC
>JAAXHR010000078.1 GCA_012270805.1 Dehalococcoidia bacterium | reverse complement strand
AAGCAACGAGTGGTCGTCTGCCACTTGCATATAGTTGGGCACCCCGAACCCTTGCCGACTGGTGTAGTTGCCGCGTTTGCCGATTGGAGGAAACTTTCCGCCGTGTACGACGTTGCGCGCTTCGGCAGCCGTATTTACGTGCGGCACCGCGATGCCTTGTGCTCCGCAGTCGAGCGTCCGGTAAATCAATCCCTGCGAATTAGTGTTAAGCCGACATATCGGCGTCAAGCCCCATAGGTCGCAAGCGCGAGTCAGGTTGCCTAAGTTGGCGGGGTCAACCCCAGCATGCTCACCCTCCAGCCACACTGCATCGATGCCGTTCGCGTTGGCAATTGGACCGAAAGCATCGATGTCGTCGGGGTGGGTGAATCCAACTACGGCAGTCGTCACCTCACCAGCAGCCAGTTTCTCTTTTACGCGATTAGGTCTAAGTTGCATGTCGCCTAACGCCTTCCTTCAATACATGGCGGTCGCTTATCTGTTGGCGAGGTTCGCCAGACGCGACTATGCGATTTTACGCGATTCAAAGCAGGTTCGGGATACTTCGATTTCGACAATTCATGCCCAGTATGGCGTAAACTTACGCGGCGAACGAGATTGGTTCGGTGCACGCATGATAGAGGAAAAGCGAGATGCTAGAGCGATTCAAGGTCCCCGAAGCTGACCGGGTGTATGTGATGCCGGAGAAGATGCATCGTATTACCAAGGACATCTTCTTGAAGATCGGGTTAGATGACGATGCGGCACAGGATTCAACTGATGTTCTGCTCGGAAATGACCTCAGAGGCAACGAGTCTCACGGCGTTTCGAACGGTCTCCGGGGTTATGTGCGGTCCTACGCCGCGGGCGATTTGAATCCTGTGACTGAGTGGGAAGTCGTGCGCGAAACCAGTACGACCGCGAATATCGATGCGAAACACGCACTCGGAGTGCACGTCGGTCCGACGGCGATGGAAATGGCGATCGAGAAGGCGCAACAGCACGGCGTTGGCGTGGTGACGGTGTACAACACAGGCCATTTGGCGGGTTGCAGTCACTACGTCTACCAAGCCATCGAAGCCGGAATGATCGGTCACACGATGACGGCTGGCGGTGCGGGCATCACGATCCCGACTTGGGGTTCGCGTCCGTTCTTGGGTACCAACCCGTTGGCTTATGGCGCTCCGGCGCGGACGATGCCTCCATACATGCTGGACATCGCAACTACTCAGGTGGCGGCAAACAAGATTTGGCTTTTGCGTCGGACGGGTGCGACGGTGCTGCCAGGTTGGATAACTGACGATAATTACGAGCCACAACTTGAGGAGACGCCGGCTCCGGGTCCGGAATCCCGGGGCAAGTATGGGATGTTGCCGATTGGCGGGACACGAGAGAACGGTTCGCACAAGGGTTTCGGACTCGGTTTGATGAACGAGATCATGTGCAACGAGTTAACGGGACTTGGCCCGGGTCCGTTGAACCCGCATCAGGGCGGGCACTTCTTCGTGGCTTATGACATCGAGGCCTTTACCGACAAGGAGAAGTTCCTCGACGATATGGACGAGTTGTTGAAGGCGGTGGCCGAGCATCCTCCTGGGAAGGGTCATGAGCGTGTCGTGTATCCGGGATTGTTGGAAGCTGAGGAGATCGAGAAGCGGTCGAAGGATGGGATTCCGTATCACACCGAGGTGATCGAGTGGTTCGAGGGGCACTGCGCCGAGGTTGGTGTCGAGTGCGATTTGAGGTAGGGAGTCGGCTCTACATCCAACCTCGTTGTCTGAGTAGTCTTGTGAGAAGCTTACTCCCCAGTCTCTTCCCGGAAACTGAAAACGGTCGTTATCGCTACATAACAGCGGGCATTTCATATGTCTGTGCAAACTTTTCATGACCTGGGTGTCAAGCGAGCTCGTTGCGGCCTTGGTATTCCTATTGCCGGGTTTCGTATCAGCGGCGACTTTCTACACGTTCACGTCACATTCGAGGCCACGGGACTTCATGATTGTCGTACAGGCACTGATGTTCACCATGGTCGTGCAGGGCATCGGTTTGGCGGCGCAAGTTGATGACTGGGCGAAGCCTTTCGAGTTGCTTTTAGTAGTGGGCATCGCCCTCATCATAGGCGTAGTGGCGGCATGGATGTCCAATTACGATCTACCCCATCGGTGGTTGCGACGCATCAAGTTAACAGGTGAAACATCGCATTCGTCGGAGTGGTACTCAGCGTTCACTTACAATCAGGGGTACGTTGTGTTGCATCTGACGGGAAACCGCAGGTTGTACGGATGGCCCGAAGAATGGCCTAGCGATCCCGCGAACGGACATTTTCGTATGGTTGATGTTGAGTGGTTGCGATCAGAACCAACTTGTGTTGAAAGCCAAGATGTTGCTAAAGAGATGCTAATCCCGGTACGAGAAGTCGAAATGGTAGAGTTTATGGGTACTGGTAAAGATGATTAGGAGGGTACCGGAGTGTGGATCAAAACTCCGACGAAACCACCGAGGGGTGCTAAAAAACCACCACCACCACCACCACCACCACCGAAAGACAACTAGCGCGCTCAAAACCTTCCGGCGTAACTAAACCTAAACCTCTCCCTGCTCCACCGAGTACGTCGAAGTAAGTAATGCTGGAATAAGTGAGGAATAACGGCGTTAATGAAGTCTGTTTAAGGGGTCAATTGCCAACCCGTTGAACCTCGGTCGATGGAGTAGCCTGTAGGATGTAAAGCGAGCACTTTCGGGACGCTGAACCGGAATGATTGATGGATGATATGAAGAGTATTGATCCGAGTTGCATCGAATGCATAATTCGTGCCTCAGAAATCGAAGAATTCTTCGGTACGAGCATCTGAGACTTTGGGGCCACAAGACATAACCGAAGTGCCGAGATGTCCGCCTAAAGGAACGACTAAACCAGTGCTTCCGCTGCCACCACCAAAATCGAGGTGAGAATTGGATAAAAACCAAGAGCTCATAACAACGGTCGATCACAGCCCTGTTTTGATTAAATCAAGAACACCAAAACCCGCGAACGTTTCGAAACCTCGCCCTCCAGCACCGCCACCGCCGAAAACAAAGAGTTAGGTTCAAATTGCAGCTTTTGCCTGCACTTAAGCATAGTCTCAGATGACAGCCGGTCGGTAAACATCGATGCCAACCAAATTCGTTTTCATGCCTCCACAGGATGAGTTGACGCGGTGGTTCGCGCACCGCCTCGCCGATTCAATGCCGGAGTATGATGTGGTGTCGCCAGAGGATGATGCGGAGGCGGCGATGGAGATCGTGGATGCGGACGCGGCATTTGGGTGGGTTTCGCCTGAGGTGCTTCCGACCGCGCGCAAGTTGAGGTGGTTGCAGAATCCAGATGCCGGACCGTTCTTCGGGTATTACTATGCTGAACTGATCAAGCATCCGTGCGTGATTTCTAACCCAAGGGGCATCTATTTCGATCACATCAGTCATCACATCATGATGTTCGTGCTGGCGCTTTCGAGGGGTTTGCCTTGGTATGTGGACGCGCAGAAAGGAGTTAGATGGGACAAGGATGCTCGGAAGTCGGAGTATGTGAGTTTGGGCGACGCGACGGCGTTGATCAACGGTGTTGGTGGGATAGGTGCGGAGGCGGCTCGGTTATGCGGTGCGTTTGGGATGCGGGTCATCGGGTTGGAGCCGCGGGTCGAGCGGGAGGTCTGGGGTGCTGAGATCCATCCGCCTGAGGAGATTGATCAGTTGTTGCCAGAAGTGGATTTCGTGATTTCGACGGTGCCGCACACACCAGAGACTGAGGGCATGTTCAACGCAGATCGGTTCAAATTGATGAAGTCTTCAGCGTATTTCATCAATGTCGGCAGGGGAATGGTCTGCAAGATCGATGATTTGGCGGACGCGATCGAGTCGGGCGAGATCGCTGGGTGTGGGTTGGATGTTTATGAGATCGAGCCGTTGCCGCCAGAGCACAAGTTGTGGCGGTTGCCCAACGTTTTGATGACGCCGCATGTGGCGGTCAAGGACGCGGGCGATATCCCAGAGCGGCGGTTCCAAATCATTTTGGAGAACGCTCAGCGATTTGCTCGGGGCGAGGAATTGATGAACATAGTTGACAAAGAGCGTTGGTATTAGTCGCTTGCAAGGGATCGGGCCCGTTTAAGCGGTTGACGTGGCACTCGGCGAAGTGCGCCGGAGGCTGTTTCAATCTTCCGTCTAGGAAGAGGAACGGTTGTCCTCTGAGGCGGTCGTGGGGATTGAGCGCATGGCTCGGGTGGTGGTTTCAACAGGCTGGGTTTCGGGGATTTCTTTGGTGGTTTGGACACCGAGTTCTGGGAAGCGCCGGGCTTGGGTTAGGACGCGGGATTCTAGGGAGCCGACGCCTCGGTTGTAGCGGCTGACCGCTCTGTCAAGTGCGGTTCCTATGTCGGCGTAGTGAGTTGCAAAGACTTCGAGACGGTCGTGGAGTTCGCGACCGAGGAGCCCGATTTCGTTAGCTTCTTCTGCGATTTTGCGTTCCTGCCAACCCATAGCGACGGTTTTAAGCAGCGCGACGAGGGTTGAGTGTGTACAGATGACGACGTTGTTTTGGAGTGCGCGGTCGATTAGGTTGGGTCGGCGTTCGACGGCCGGCGGTAATGCGAATTCCGGGACTACCATTACGACGAAGTCGGCGGAATCGGGAAGTTGGCTCCAGTACTCTTTGCCGGCTAGAGTATCGGCGTGATCCTGCATGTGTCGGGCGTGGCGATTCAGATGTTGAACACGCTGATTTTCATCGGTGGTGTCTTGCGCTTCGATGAGGGCGACGAGGGAGACTTTGGAGTCGAGGATGATGTCTCGTCGGTGTGGCATGTGGACGATGAAGTCGGTACGTCCGCCTTGGTTGTCAGATGTTTGGGTTTCGTAGTGGATGCCTTTGTCGAGTCCGGAGAGTGCAAGGGCCCGTTCGACTTGCATTTCACCCCATTGTCCGCGGGCTTGTGGTCTAGTAAGGGCGGTCGATAGAGTACGGGTCTCGTTAGCTAGGGATTCGACCTGCTGCTTGAAAGCCCCAGAGGTGTTGACCCACTCGCGATCTAGTTTTTCGACTTTGTCGGAGAGGGGTTTGAGCGTCTCACGGGTTCTTTCGATGAACTGTTTCTGCTGGTTGGCGAGGGTTTCGGACGACATCGTTTTGAAGCGGTCTCCGAAGAGTTTTTCTAACTCGCCGCGTTCTACTAGTCGTTCTTCTGCGTTTTCGAGCTTAGTTTTCAGATTGGAGACCTTGGCGGCCAGGTCTTGAACTTGGGATTGAAGCTCATCGCGGCGCGATTGAGTCGAATTAAGTTCACCAGCTAAACGTTTGTGGAGTGCTTTTTCGTTCTCAAGGTCGGTTTCGAGTTTGGCATTTTGGATCTCGAACTGGCGAGCGTCGTTCAGTTGGTGGGCGGCGGCATCGAGATCGGCGCGATTCGACGCGAGTTCGGCTTCAGTCCTGGCTTTTGCCTCGGCAAGGCGGATGACTTGGTCCGGGTCTTCAGTGGTTTCGGCACCACTACGACGGCCATAGATGAGGAACCCTGCCAAGATGAATGTTCCGACGATTGATGCGGCGATGATTGCCGCCGAGATGGTGATGCCCGCGTCCATGTTCTGGGGATGCCTTTCTTAGAGGGCGCCCGTTTCCCAGGGTAGTGTTACTCGGTATGCGCAAGCATTCGTTGCACGAATTCGCGAGTCAGTTCGCGCTCGTTTTCAAATCGGTACTCTTCCATGAAACCGTGATAGAAGTTGGCGTGTAATGCCCCGGCCGCGGAAAACAACCCATTCAGCGTCGGGTCGCCATAGTCATCGGCGAAATGTCTTACGGCAAGGATCATCTCTGGATGTCCACTGGCCTTCATGCCGCGACGTTGCATTTCGGCGATGACGACGTGCGTGGCGGCTCCCCATAGCTTCTCGGAGGCTTGGAGCATGTCGCCGGCTTCGTATTCGCGGTCGGCATCGGCGAGAAATTGACGCGCCGTTTCGATGTGTTCTGTTGCTAACATCTTGATTGATGATTCTATCGTTAGTGGATTTCCGCGTGTGCGGGAATGACGGGAGAAGGAACATGATAGTCGATGTCCATACACATTTACCAAGCCATCCAGACACCGTCCCCGAAGACGAGATGCTGACCGAGACGACGATGCGGTCTGGACAGACCGTGCAACTGACGAACAGCATCGACGACTACTACAACGACATGTCGCCGGTCGACAAGACCTTCATCTTCGGCATCGCCCCTCGACCTTGGAAACCTGAAGAACTTGTGACGAGGCAAGCCGGATGGGACGATGAGTTGAACCACAACGACATTGCGTCGTTGACGGCGAAGGCGAATCCGGATAAGACTATACCGTTCATGTCGTTGCACCCGCTGGACCCTAATTGGGAGGACGAGTACGACCGGTGTGTCGGCGACTTGGGTTGCAAAGGGATCAAGCTGGGTCCAAACTACCAAGATTTCGATCCTCTGTCACCGGAAGCGTTCAGGATGTTCGCACGGTTGGAGAGCGACGGGATTCCAATCATCTTCCATCAGGGGACATCACCAATGACGGAGGCTCCGCTGACGTATGCGCATCCCCTTACGACCGAAAAGGTGGCGATGGCGTTCCCGAATCTGAAGATGGTGCTGGCTCACTTGGCGCATCCTTGGCAGGTGGACTGCATATCGGTGGTGCGGAAGCATCCGAACGTGTGGTGCGACGTGTCAGCGCAGTTCTATCGCCCTTACTCGTTCTGGGAGGCGATGCTGAAGTTCCACGAGTGGGGGTCGACGCAATATATCTTGTTCGCGTCGGACTGGCCGGTGACGAGGCCGCAGGACAACATCGACAGCTTGCGAGGCTTGAACAAGTT
>JAAXHR010000039.1 GCA_012270805.1 Dehalococcoidia bacterium | reverse complement strand
ACGCTCGAGTGCACTAGCTCGATCGCATGTCGAGTGCGATCGCTTTCGGGATCCACGCCGAGATCACGCAGGTAGAGGAGGGTGTACAGGTTCGTCCACCAGAACGGGTGCGCTTCTCCATCGCCCCACTGGCCGTCTGGGCGCTGTTCATCGAGCAGTCGTCGGCCCCATCCGCCATCTGCCACGCGGGCACGCTCGGCGGCGACGTTTTCGACGTCAACTAGATCTTGGAGGACTTGCCAGCGGATGGAGGGGTCTGAGTCAAGAAGCCAATCCAGCACCGAGGCGGGGGCCACGCCGTAGTGTCTGTGTCGCGCACCATGGTCTCTCCCACCTAGCACTCGTCTCGATACATCTGTTCCCACTTACAGCGCTAACGCCTAATTGACTGCGACAACTCTCCATTGTATCCAGAAAGTCCGCACAGAGCCACAAAATCCAACCAGATCATGAAAGCGTATTCTCCGTACCAATCATTTTTGTTCTCTGAGAGGAACCTTCCCTCGTGTACTAATTTGTTCCTTATCCTCACCGCTCGGTCGTGGTCATCATCTACTCAATGCCTACTCCTGATGACAGCCCGCTAGGGGAGTGGACTCCGCCGAAATCGCTCTCAATGGCGGAGTTCGCAAATCGGTACGTCATGGTGGGCCAAAGTTGACGTTAGGTCGAACCATCTTCGAATTGGCGATTCCTCTTCGACTCTTCTCGGCCCGAACGACGAGTCTAGATTGTTGTCCCTGTCTCATCGCCGCAACTTGCAATGGCGAGTCATCGCGTCGTGGAATCCGGGGCTGGTGACGCGCCCGGGACTCGAACCCGGAACCTAGTGATTAAGAGTCACTTGCTCTGCCAATTGAGCTAGCGCGCCACCTGCGATTCTAATTTGCGTAGATCGCACAACCAGTCAATCGAATCCCTGCGGCTATAATCGGCGATGAATTACAACGATTGGATCAGATACATGCCCTCAACACCTCCCTCGCAAGACGACCTCCTCCGATGGCTGCACTCCGACCTCAACAACTGGGGCCGATGGGGCGGTGATGACGATCGTGGCACTTTGAACCACCTCAGCAATCAAATGACGCTGGACGCACTGTCGTTGGTCCAAGAAGGTGTGACAGTCTCATGTGCACGGGCGGTGGGGTTCGAAGCCGCAGTGGACGTGCCTCGCCCGCCGCAGCACTACATGATCGGGTCTGGAGATGTTTATCGACCCGGAGAAGGTCCTGACCGTCAAGTCGCTATCGACTACTTCGGCCTAGTGTTTCATGGTCACACCGTGACCCATATCGACTCCCTAGCCCACTTCTTCTGGGATGGCAAGGCTTACAACGGACGCCCCGCTTCGGTAGTGACTGTAGCAGAAGGTGCTACCGAACTCGATGTAACCGCGGCGGTCGGCGGCATCGTGACGCGCGGCGTTTTAGTAGATGCCCCAATGCTTCGCGGCGTCCGCTATATCGAACGCGGCGATGGCGTCGGCATGGACGACATCAACACTGCTGAAGAGCGGTGCGGTTTCAAGGTCCGTGAGGGCGATGTTCTCCTGCTGCGCACCGGGCAGCTTGGGATGCGCGAGGAACTTGGACCAGTCGATGCATACATCGCCGGGTCATCGGGACCGCTACCTGAGATTCTGCCGTTCATGCACGAACGCGGCGTAGCAGTGATGGGATCGGACACTGGCAACGATGTCCAACCGACTGGCTATGACCGCTTCAGCAATCCTGTCCACCAAGTTGGGATCGTAGGAATGGGATTGTGGATTCTCGATAACGCTTGGCTCGACGACCTCGCGGCAACCTGTTCCGAGCGAGGGAGATGGGAGTTCCTCATCAACATCTTGCCCCTCAGGTTGCCTACCGTTACCGGATCTCCTGTCAACCCGATAGCTGTTTTCTGATCGTCGAAGCTGCTGGTCAATAATGAGCGTTGCGGACGATTTCGAAATCTAGGGACCGACCGTCGGGCGATCTTGTCACGCCCACGAAATCGATGCGCCAATCGACGATTTTTGAACCAACTTCGGATGCTAGGTAGCCTAGAGCGACGTTCTCGATGCGGTTGAGTTTCGCAGGAGTTAGAGCTTCGATGGGTGTTCCGAACTTTGTCGAGTTGCGCCCCTTGACCTCGACAAACACCCACTCGGCACCAATCTTGGCGATGATGTCGATTTCACCGTATCGCGTTTTGTAGTTGCGATCAATAATCCGGTAACCGAGTTGTCTCAGGTGGTCGGCGGCCGCCTCTTCGACATTCAGTCCTAGCCCATCGGGAAGATTCAATTCGCCTCGCCCAGCGATGTTTGAAGCTGATGTGGCGGCTAAAGCTTGCCACGATTTGTCGGCGATGAACTGTGCGACTGGCTTGAAGGAGCGACGGTGAACCGGAGAAGGGCCGAGTCTTTGAAGTGCATCCAAGTGCGCGGTAGTGCCGTACCCTTTGTGCTGTGCGAAGCCGTAGCCCGGGTGTTGCGCTTCCAGATCGTCAGACATGATGCGATCACGTGTAACTTTGGCAAGGATTGATGCTGCCGCGATTGAGAGGGATTTGGAATCGCCTCGGATTATCGACTTGGATGGCGTAGCTATGCCGATATTGGTTACAGCATCGATCAAGAGGAAATCGATCCTCCACCTGATTGCACGGATCGCGTTGCGCATAGCGAGTTTGGTGGCCGGAACGATGCCGAGTTCGTCGATGCGGTCGGCAGGCACTACACCCACCCCATGCGCGCTCCCGTACGTGCGGATTACATCGAATGCGTGCTCACGTTGGCCGATGGTCAGCTTCTTCGAGTCGTCGATGAGTTCGATATGCTCTTGCGGCATGTCGGTAGGAAGTACCACAGCAGCAGCGACGACGGGCCCTGCGAGCGCGCCGCGGCCTGCTTCATCGACGCCGGCGATTACCCTGTAACCGGACTGTCGGGATTCCGTCTCGAACGCGAAAGTCGGGCCCGTTTCCCTTTTTTGCGCCGTTTGCATGACGCGTTCAGGATACGCTAATCGCGCGGCCTATTCGACTTGAAGTGGCAGATCACTAAGCCGCGACGGCTAGACCACTCTCGATTGAGATGTCTGACAACGGAGACTCGAGTTCAATGTAGCCTCCCCCGAGTACTTGATCACCGTCGTAGAACACGATCGCCTGACCGGGAGTGCAAGCTCGCATCAGCGTTGAGAATTTGACTTTCCCAACTTCCGCGGTGAGCATCTCGACTGTTGCCGGCTCTTCAGGGCTGCGGTATCTAATCTTGGTAGTTACCTCAGCATCTGGTGGAGGTGCCCCATCGATCCAGTTAACCGCCGACGCGTAGACTTCGTCGCGCAGAAGTCCTTGGACCGATCCTACGGTCACCTTGCCCGACTTCGAATTGATCGAGGTTACGTAGACAGGCCCCTTCGTGCCGCCCATCATCGGTAACCCCTTGCGCTGACCAATGGTGAAGTTGTGAATTCCGTCATGCTCAGCCAACACGTTGCCTTCAACGTCTACAACTACCCCGGGTTTCGGCTCGTCAAGACGTTGTTCGACGAACTCTCGATACGTCCCAGTCGGGATGAAGCAAATGTCCTGTGAATCAGGCTTGTCGGCCACCGGCAAACCCTCGAAGCGAGCGATCTCACGAATCTCGTCCTTGGTGTATCCACCCACCGGAAACGCCAATCGTTTCAACTGGTCCTGCCGCAGGGTGTACAGGACGTAAGACTGGTCTTTCATCACATCTGCACCCCGCAACAGCGACCTGCGCCCGTCTTGTTCAGTGGCGATCTGAGCGTAATGACCCGTGGCCACAATGTCCGCGCCCATCAGTTCTGCCCTGTCCATCAGGAAACTGAACTTTAATCGGTCGTTGCATGCCAAGCACGGATGAGGTGTCCTTCCCTGTCGGTATTCGCCGACGAAGTAGTCGATGACGTGCTGCTGGAACTCCTTCTCGAAGTTCATGTAGTAGTGCTTCGCGCCGATGATCCGGCATGTCGCCCGCGCATCCTCGACATCTTCGAGCGAACAGCACGACTTGGAGAGTTTGCCTGCTCCCTCGAAGGGCGCGTTGAACAACCGCATCGTGACACCGATGACATCATAGCCGTCTCGAACCAACAAAGCCGCGGCGACGGAGGAGTCTACGCCCCCGCTCATCGCTACTAGCGCGCGCTTTTTCTTGTTAAGCATCAGGAGTGATCAGTTTTCGTCGATTCAGCGACATCCGCGGATATTGTTGATACATGCCATCGACGAAGTTCTTCTTTCCAGAATAAAATCGCCCGTTTCATGTATGCGACCCAACCAAGCGGCGATTCGTCGCCGTATCTTGTACCGATATAATCCCGATATAGTCTGAGTCGGCTTATGGCAACATCCACATCCGAAACCACCGTCAAACTGACGATTGAGGAGCTCGCGCGGGCGACACTTGAAGAAGCCTCTGCCAACCTAGGCTCTGACGTTGTTCTGCTCGACACTCGAAACGTCAGCGACTTCACCGACTTCTTCGTGATTGCCAGCGGCGAGACCGAGCGTCACTTGGAGATGATGGCCGATCGTATCGAACGCAAGGTCCGAGAATTGGGTATGCGCCGCAACAATCGCGAAGGCTCCGGGGCCGGCGGATGGCTGTTGATCGACTTTCCCGGCTTCATCGTCCACCTCTTCAATCGTGAAACCAGAGCCTACTACGATCTTGAGGGACTCTGGTCTGAGGCGAACGAAGTGGTCCGCCTCCAATAACGGTTTCAACTACCCCTCGTCCGAGACGATCCAAACATCGTTCGAGCGCGAGTAATCTATCAGTTCTTCATCGCTGAAGAACAGCCCCACTTCTCGAACAGCATCGTCGGCATTCGCCGAGCCGTGTACCAAATTACGACTGATCTCAACGCCGAAATCGCCTCGAATCGTACCCGGAGGCGCATCACTCGGGTTCGTCGCGCCCATCAGCTTACGAGTGATCGCGATTGCATCTGGACCTTCCAAACACAGCGCTACCACTGGCGCGGCAGTGATGTAGTTGACCAGACCTTCGTAGAACGGTTTGCCCTCGTGTTCGGCATAGTGCCGTTGCGCCAACCCTTCGCCGACCTGCATCAGCTTCATGCCCACGATCTTCATCCCGGTCGCTTCAAACCGACCGATGATCGTCCCGACCAACCCGCGCTGCACTCCGTCCGGTTTCACCAAGACCAATGTCCGCTCTAGATCCATGTTTCGCGCCCTCAAGGGATTTCATCTAACGACCGAACGAGTCGCCAAACAACAATTGTGCACAACGCGTATTGCGCGTCGCTTTACGTTGCTCGTGGAGCCGTAATCGTAGGCGGACGAGAGTAGATCGGTTCCAAGAACCCGTCCGAGACCAGACCAAGTTCGAGACGTTCAAGCGCTATGTCGAGCAAGTATTCGGGAGGCCGCACGGCGATATTCTTGGATACGGGCTCGTCTTCTGATCCTTCTCCGCACAGCACATGCGCGCCCGCGTTAAATCGTGCAGCTATGTCGATCTCGTCCCATATGCCATTTGCGACACTCTCTGATGAAGCTGAGATCGGAGAAGCGAACACGCTGTATGAAAGCTGTTTCCGGCCCACTGGGATCAGGGACACGACCTGTTTCTGGATCTCATCTCGATGCTTGTAGGCCTGCAACAGATGCGTCGGCACGCCGATCAGTTTCTTCGACGTCGGTGCAACCAATCCATGGGCCGTCGCGATGCCTACTCTGACTGCGCTGAATCCACCTGGCCCCAGCGCAACCGCAACCGCGTCAAGATCGCTCGGCTTCAATCCGGCAGCACCAAGCAGCTCCATCACAGCTGGCATCACTTCACGCCCATGATTGTGCCGCGACCGCCACGAACGCGTCGAGACATCACCATCCACCCTGAGACCTACGCCAGCGAAGCTAGTTGATGTGTCAATGCCCAGAAGTTTCACGCCTTCACCGCCGCCGGCAATCTACGCGCGATCGCATCTAACAGAGACCGCGACTTTGGTCCCGTAGGTGACATCGAAATTGACCTTTGCTCTGATGAGTGATCAGGCTCGATTCGTATCTCTAGAGCGTCTTCCGGCAACGCTCCCTCAGCGTTCTCAGGCCACTCGACGACCAATGCGCCGCGGTCCAATGATTCCTCCAAAGCTAGATCAATCACCTCAGCTGCGCCTGCAATCCTATAAAGATCGCAATGAAAAACTCTCACGCGTCCCGGATACTCAGCCACGATGATGAACGTCGGGCTCCGGGCTGAAACCTCCGAATCAGCGCCGATCGCAATCCCACGAGCCATGCATGTCTTACCCGCGCCCATCTCGCCGTATAGAAGCACGACATCACCGACGCTTAGCACCGCGCCAACCTCCCGTCCAATCGCCTCGGTTCGGTTTTTAGAATTGCTGACTATCAGGAACGAGTCGTCGCCCATCAATTCACCACCTACCTCGCAAAATGATCCCAGCCCTTAGCTTCAAACTCGATCGGTTCGCCGTACGCATCCAACACGGTCACCTCACCTTTGCCGTTCTTACGGGGAATGATCTCGCCAACAACTCCGAAATCTGATGCGACACCAACAGGTTGCGCCTCATTCACCTGGGCGATCATTTCTGCATCACCGACGTACACCAGCTCGTAATCTTCGCCTCCCGTCAAAGCCAGCCCCAACGCCAGGTCGGGAAACTCTGACAACAAATCCGAATCGACCGGAACTCTATCGGAGTAGATAACTGCATCAACACCGCTTGCTGCGCAGATGCGCTCCAAATCGATCAACAGGCCGTCGCTCACATCCATAGCACATTCCGCCCCAGATTCCACCAACGCTGTAACCAGATCTATGCGAGGCGCTGGGCGGAAGTGAGCACCCAGCAATCGATTGACGCTAGGAGCGAACACCGAACCGTCGCTTTGGGATCTTGTCTCTTCCAAGACCTGCAAACCGCCAGCCGACGCTCCAAGCGGACCGGTAACCGCGACCATTTGACCGAGGCTGGCTGCATCACGCGTTAATGACCTCGCAGCATCGACTAACCGACCTGTCATCGCAACACTCAAGATGATGTTGTCAGACGCGACAGTGTCGCCTCCAACCAGCTTCCCCCCAAATTCGTCCAATGCTCCAATCACCCCTGAAAGCAACTCATCCAAGTCTCCGACACGTGTGGCCGCCGGGATCGCCAACGTAAGAACCGCGTGTTCGGGGATGGCTCCCATCGCTGCAATATCGCTCTGATTGGAAACAATGCATTTCCATCCCATGTCATGCCACGACATCGATTGCGATAGGAAGTGGACGCCGTCAACCATGGCGTCCGCGGTGAGAACGATGTGTCCGGCCTCGAAACGCATCACCGCCGCATCATCGCCAACTCCCACCTCGCCGTCATGTTTCGTCCCACCCGCGTCAACACGTCGTCTGATAATTTCTACAAGATCCGATTCGCTGACCGGCGCGTGGGCAGAACGCTCGTCGAATTGCATACGAAAGATTATATTTGGGCTATTCTTCGACCCCCCGCTGAGCACTGCCGCGTTATGACCACCGTACTACTGCTGTCAGACATTCACGGCAACCTCCATGCCCTCGAGACAGTCCTAAACGATGCCTTTGAACGAGCTGAAATCGCTTCTGTTTGGGTAATGGGAGACAGTGTCGGATACGGCGCGCAACCTAACGAAGTCATCAAGCGCTTGCGCACGCTGCCGGACCTGGCGATGGTCAAAGGCAACCATGAAGCTGCCGCGATCGGGGAAATCTCGATCGCGAACTTCAACCCTTCAGCCGCGGCATCCGCAGCGTGGACGACAGAAGCCCTCATCCCCGAGGTCCGTGATTTCCTGACCGCGCTGCCATTAGTGACGATGCGATCAAGTATCACACTATGCCATGGCACGCCACGCAATCCGATCTGGGAATACATGCTCACTTCACAGACCGCTGAGCTGAATCTCAACCGCCTCGATACCGCTGGTTGTGTTCACGGACATACTCACATACCATCCGTTTTTGGCCGGGAACTGTCTACGAATTGGCATGTCATCCAAGCGCGCGATACCGATGTATTCCAGCTCGATTACGAGCGATGGTTCGTCAATCCTGGCAGCGTCGGGCAACCGCGCGATGGTGACCCAAGGGCATCATACGCGTTGCTACAACTCACCGACAACGAAGCACCGCGAATACAGTTTCATCGCGTCGAGTACGATGTCGCGAAAGCCCAAGACCTGATCCTTGATGCCCATCTGCCATCCACGCTGGCGTATAGGCTGTCCGTAGGGCGATGATCGAAGAGTAACAGCAAACTGCGCGTTATAATTCAGCGACGAATCCAACCACTCAGGAGCTCGACGAAAACATGCCCGTAGTCCATATTCACATGTTCGAAGGCCGCACCGACGACCAGAAGTCGGCGATCGTAAAAGGCGTGACCAAAGCGATATCTGAAGCCGCCGGCATCCCCGACTCCGCGACCACGGTCGTCATCCACGACACCAAGCGATCTAATTGGGCCGAAGGCGGTGTACTGGCCTCAGAAGCCTAATTCGCCCGCACAGTGACCCTCCGTCCAGCCGTCTCCAAAATCATCGGCGGCATCTACGTGATCGTCGACCCAGACCACTGCGCTGGTCGTGACATTTTCGACATCGCCGAAGCAGCCACGGGCGCGGGTGCTTCTGTCATCCAACTGCGACACAAGCACGCACCTGAAGCGGTCGTTACCGACGAAGCCCGTACCATCACCCAGATCTGCCGTGCCAACAACGCGGTATTCATCGTCAACGACCTACCCTCTATCGCGGCCGAAGTCGGCGCGGACGGCGTCCACGTCGGACAAGGTGACCTTCCCATCGCCGAATGCCGCGTTATCCTCAAACCCCATCAGATCGTCGGAAAATCCAACGCGCTATTTGAAGAAGCCATCGCCTCGTTTGAGGAAGGCGCGGACTACATCGCCGTCGGATCCATCTACACTACTACTACGAAATCTGATACGCGCCCGGCTGGACTCGCAACTCTCCGCGCCGTCGCCGACCGCGTAAACGCCCCCACCGTCGCCATCGGCGGGATCAACGCCTCCAACATCGCGGCCGTCGCACAAGCTGGTGCAGATAGTGCCTGCGTCGCCACCGCCATCACCCTCGCCCCTGACCCAGCCGCCGCAACTCGTGAACTCGTCGAACGATTCGGCGAAGCACAGACATCAATCTGATCGAGTCTTGCGCAGTTTTACCAACATTTCAACGGTCGCGCCGAGGGCCGCGATGCCACTCCGAAACTCCATTCCTGCTACCACTCAATTCGCTTAGAATCGTAATTTGGGTGTCCCGGCATTGGCAGTTGACGGATCGCTGGGTGTCCTGTGTCGAATTCCGTCGTACGGTGTTAGTAAGGACGCG
>JAAXHR010000102.1 GCA_012270805.1 Dehalococcoidia bacterium | reverse complement strand
AACCGACAGTGCCGATAACGCGGCACCCGTTCATTTTGGCAATCTGACCGACAACGGCCCCTACCGCACCAGATGCGGCGGAAACGAGCACAGTTTCACCCGGTCTTGGTCGTCCGACGGCCAGCAATCCGTGATACGCAGTCAATCCCGGCATTCCGATGACACCGAGCGCGGTGGATATCGGGGCGATGGAGGGGTCGATCTTCCTCGCCATGTGCGCCGGCACGACGGTATACTCCTGCCATCCGATTTGACACGCGACGATATCGCCGACTGCGACATCGTCTGACCGCGACGCGATCACCCTTCCAACACCCTCGCCGACGATCACATCTCCGATACCTACCGGAACTGCGTATGACCTTCGATCGCGCAGTCGCCCGCGCATGTACGGATCGAGCGAGAGATAGAGAGTCCGGACTAGAATCTCGCCGTGCTGCGGACCATCGATCTCCGCCTCCACAATTGCAAAATCGCTCTCTTTCGGGTAGCCGACGGGTCGATTGGCTAATATCCAACGGCGGTTGGTTAGTTCAGGCATGTCGTGGTGTCAAGCTCCTGTGGTTGGAGTGAGTAGTTGAGTGTCGAGAACGACCTCAGCTAGTCTTCGGATTCGTAGGCATCCTCGGCGGTCTTTTCTCCTCGTGCTCTAGCGCTACGCGACGCCCAGAAGTAGACCGGCGCAGCTAAAACGAAAAATACCACTAACGCGGCCACGCCGGGCATCCATCCCTCTACGCCAGAGCCATCCAGTTGGTTGTCGAGCCACGTCTTGATGCCGGCTCCTGCAAGTCCCGCGATTGTGACGCCGATGATGATGAAGACCCACTCGACGAATTCGTTGGGAAGGTGTAATTTGTTCATGCGATTTAGCGTCTCCTATCGAATGAATCCCATAATAATGCACTGTTCTGCCTACCCTGAAACCGCGTTCTGTGGAACACAACACCCGAAGGTTGTATACTGCGCACAGCGTCCAGATAACCGCTTGCGATTCTGAACATGACCACTGCATCACCTGCTACAACTTCGACTGATGGAACCGGCCGACGACAGTCCGAAGATCTAGTCTTGCGTGTTGAAGACCTGCACGTCTACTACGAAACGGCGGCGGGCGACGTCAAAGCTGTCAACGGAGTCACTTTCAATCTACGCCCGGGTGAACGCCTTGCGCTAGTGGGTGAATCCGGTAGCGGCAAGAGCACTATGGCCACCGCACTGATGCGCATGACTCGGCCGCCCGGCAAGATCGTATCCGGCAGCATCCATTTGGGCGGCCGCGATCTATTGCAACTCGACGAATCCGAGATGCGGCGCGCCAGGCTCGCCGAGATTGCCCTCGTGCCGCAAGGCGCAATGAACTCGCTGAATCCGGTTATTCGGATCGAAAAACAGATCGTAGATGGCATCTTGGACCACATCGTCGAAGAATCGGCTGGCAACTCGCGGCGTACAAGTGAATCTTCGTTTGCGCAATCCGGTGACTTCGGCTCGCTGACGAAAACCCCTACGCGCTCCGAATTGCGAGATAAGATCGCCGACCTTTTAACGAACGTCGGGCTGTCGCCATCTGTTGCCCGAATGTATCCTCACGAACTCAGCGGTGGCATGAAGCAACGCGCCGTCTTGGCAATCGCGACGTGTCTTTCGCCAAAAGTGATCGTGGCCGACGAACCAACGAGTGCGCTCGATGTCGTCGTGCAACGACAGATCATGCAGACTCTCGGCAGGTTGCAATCCGGTATCGATGCCGCCGTCATCTTGGTCGGCCACGACATGGGCCTAGTAGCGCAGTTCGCCGACACCATCGGTGTCATGTACGCCGGACGATTGGTCGAACTCGGGCCGGTTGATCAGATCTTCGACGATCCACAACACCCGTACACCAAACTCCTTATCGACAGCCTACCGTCGTTTAGCCAGAAGAAAGAGTTCATCGGTATTCCCGGCATGCCCCCGCGTCTGCTGAACCTCCCCTCAGGATGCACGTTCTATCCGCGTTGCCCGTCTGCGATGGACGTTTGCCGAGACACTGATCCATTGAACATCGAAGTGAAATCGAACTGGCGCACGGAGTGCCACTTGCATACTGAAACGGTGTCGAATGGCTAATCTGCTCGAACTCGATAACGTATCCAAAATCTTTGGCGGTGGATTTTTCAACCGTTCTAACGTCACGATAGCCGTGCAAGATGTTTCATTGGCTATCCCCGAAGATCGACCCACCATAACCGCCATCGCCGGTGAGAGCGGAAGTGGTAAGACCACACTCGCGCGGTTGCTTTTGGGTATCGTACCACCGACGTCTGGGCGTGTCTTCTACCAAGGCGAAGATGTTCAGGGAATGCGGTCGCGCGATTGGCTCAACTTCCGCCGCGAAGTTCAACCTATCTTCCAAGACCCGTTCGAGGCTTATAACCCTTTTTACACGGTTGATCACGTCCTACACCGTCCGATCCGAAACTTCAAACTCGCCTCAAATGCACAAGAACGGGACGAACGCATAGAGGAATCCCTGCGAATGGTCGGTTTGCAGCCAGACGAGACGTTGGGACGATATCCGCATCAACTCAGCGGTGGCCAACGGCAGCGTGTCATGGTCGCTCGGGCGCTTCTGCTTCGTCCCCGTATCATCTTGGCCGACGAGCCTGTCTCGATGGTCGACGCGTCACTCCGAGCAACGATCTTGCGTAGCATCCGCGACCTCAACCGCGACTTTGGCATATCGGTCATCTATATAACACATGACCTCACAACCGCCTACCAGATGTGTGACAACATCATTGTCATGTATCGTGGCGGCGTGGCTGAAGCGGGAAGCGTCGAAGAGGTTATTCAGAATCCGAAACACCCTTATACCCAGCTTCTGATCGATTCGGTGCCGCAGCCAGATCCCAAAGCCGCTTGGGGCGAAGAAGACGATGAAGCGGTAGATCGCGTTGACGAGAGTTCAGTCGTCACCGATCAGTGCAAGTTCGCGCCACGGTGCAAGTACGCGATGGCCGAATGTACCGAGTCCACGCCGCCTTTACATGTGATGGGATCAAACCAGTTAGTTAGCTGCTTCCTTTACACAGATATGCCTAAGGTGGAAGAGCCAGACATCGGGCAGTCGTTCGAGTACCCGGTGATTGAAACCGCCGAAGTTACCAACTAACTATCTTGGACGAGGTCATTTTGCGAGTTCCACAATCTCCACGGTTTGATTCGCCGTGATATCTTCACCTACCTGCACGACTCCGCTAGGCCATTCAACCTCGATTCGTTCAACATTGGTTGCCGATCCTAGTCCGAAGTGAAGGTCGATGCAGTTCATGCTTAAGAACGACGAACTGCCCAGAACATCCTGAACTTGCGTCGTTAACTCATCCGAGCCATCAACGTCGGCAGTTACTCTGACGCGTGCACCGATACCATCGGCGTTGCTGCCCGTTCCGTCGATGCTCTGGCGGCCAGTCAGTTTGATCGTGATCCAATTCCCCTCGTTCGCGTTGCTCATCCATAGAAACAACGGACCTCGGAAAAAGTCAATGGTCTTCTCTGAAATAAAGACCGGTCCATTGCTGTTCGTGCCCAACAGATCTACAGTTCCGTCGCCATTCAAGTCGCACTTCGCCAACCCTTTGCCGTTTTCGTGGTAGCGCCGGTCCAACCGTTGCCGTTCAGGATCGAACTCTGGGTTGTCCGGGTTGACAACCTTGTAGTTGACCCCTTGAATATCGAGCAACTGCGCCTCGACCGTTATGTCCTCGAACTGCCCCGCGCCGTCGCCCCGCAACATTCGCCCCGAACCCGTGTACTTGAAGCCGTTCGGGCCTTCTCCTCTGCCGCCCATCGCGCCGAGCCAATAAAGGTCCTGATCGCCATCGTTCTCGTAGTCGAAAAACGCCGTGCCGAATCCGAAATCGTATGCCGCCAATCCAACCGGCTGTTCCACATCGTTCCAGACCTCCAGGATATTGGATTGATCCAGTGATTCTGGAGGAAATGCTTGGCTCGTGGCAACATCGGTCTGCGGCGCAACATTCTTGAAATCGCCGATCATGCCCAACTCATCGTCTTCCATGACACCATCATTTCGCAACAGGAAGTGGTAACACGTACCCCATCCCTGAGCGTGGCTATAGGCGCAATCGCCTGAAGGCACCGGAGGCACGTCGTAGAGCAAGAAGTGATACCCGATATTCGTGATGAAAATATCCAGGTCCTCGTCCGAGTCATAGTCCCCTAAAGCAAAACCCATCCAGGCACCTACGGCATCGACCCCCATCTCCGACTCGATTGAACTAAACAGAACCGCATCCCCGTCCGTGTCATTCCGGTACACCTTCAACGTATCCCCATCATCCGCCAACCAAAGATCCAAATCCCCATCCGAGTCGTGGTCGAAGAAGAGTGATGCCAGCGTCTGACCGGTCGGATCGCCGATACGGTTGCCGTTCGCATCCTTCAACGACGCATCGTAACCCCTCGTCATCTCCCCTGTATCCGGATCCTCCCATTCCATAGGCACGCCGTCTGGGTCCAACATCTTGATCGGGGGGCTCTTCAATCCAGCGGTCTCCGTGACATCGTCGAAAGTCAAATCCCCATTGTTGATGTAGAGCCGGTTGTAGTGGCCGTGGTGCCTCGGATCATCAAAGCGGATGAAATCCTGATCCAGACGGTTCCCAACGAACACGTCGATCCAACCGTCGTTGTTGACATCGCCACAGGCGATCGTTATAGCTGATTGCACGTTGATATCGTCGCCGAACGCTGCGTCAGACACATCTTCGAACGATTCACCCTTTACGTTGCGGAGCAGCCGGTCCTTGATGGCGTTTGTCAGAGCCTCGTTCCCCACTGCGGATCGGTAGTCAAGTTCATCGCCGATCAAACCGTATCCGGCGACGTAAAGATCCTGATAACCGTCATTGTCGAAATCGCACGCGGCTACAGCGGTGCTGTTCGACAGAGACAGATCCGCGCCCAACTCGGTACCCACTTCCGTGAAGACATTGTTGCCATCGTTGCGGAACAGCAGATTCGGTCCGCCTGGTGCCTCTGGGAATTCAGAATCGGAATTCGCCTGCGTGACGTAGAAATCCATATCACCGTCGCGGTCGAAATCGAAGAACGCCGAACCGGGATGCCAGTTGTTTACGAACGCGTTCTTGCCGAGGGCATCACGGGCGATGTTGGTAAACGGCATTACTGGTTCCATGCCCTGTACCACGACGGGTTGGACCGCAGATGTAAGCGTCGGTGCCGGAGACGGAACACGGGTCACAGCTACCGATGCCACAGTCGGCATCGCTACGCTAGCCGCCGTTGGCGGTATACCAGTTGGTGGAACCGCGGTCGGTACCCGTTCCAGCATCGCGTACGGCTCTTCAGAAGATTCAAAAATCAAGAATAGGATTATCACCAGACACAAGACGACCGCCAAAGACAAGAAGACCGCCGCCAGAGACAACGCGAATATCGTTTTCCGCATAAACATCATTTCGGTATCTTAATCCAATACATAGAAAGCGGGTTGCGACGTTTTGTCGCAACCCGCTCTCATTTGATCCGATTACTCGCGCGTAGTGTTCGCGTTATTCGTTACTCCGTCGGTTCAAGATTCATCGTGATCAG
>JAAXHR010000456.1 GCA_012270805.1 Dehalococcoidia bacterium | reverse complement strand
GGACACATGTGGGTATCTGACACCTCGTTCGGCATCGTGTGCCGACAACGCATCGAAGACGGCCGAACCTACGACGTATTCCGCGTCCCGCACCCCGTCCAAGTCCACGGCATGACCATCAAAGACAACCGCCTCTGGTACGCCGACGACCGCGGCCCCATCGGCTGGCTAAGCGTCAGCATGGAGCCGGATTTCTAGCCACCACACAGAGGTTTCCCCCGCTCGCGGGGGAAATACCGTAGGCAAAGGGGGCATTCTCACAGAGAAACGCTCCCCACCAATTGCGGGGGATCCTCATGGGCCCCTTATTCATTCGCGAGTATAAGCACTGTAACAACGAGAATAGCGATTGAGATCAAGAACGTCGCACCTCCGAACCATTTCAGCGGCACTAGCGCACGACGCGTTGCGTCGTTCAATCCGTTGGCACTTGAGTCGATTTGTTTGAGTGTTGCTTCGCCGCTCGCAACGATAGAGCTCGTCAACTGACTTTCTGTAGTTTCCAACTCTTGTTGCGTATCTTCATGATTTCTGGCAATTTGAGTGCTGACTTGGTTGGATGTCTCAGCTGCCGTGTCCACAATGCGCCTTGCCACGTTTTCCAAGTCTTCGTGTGATCTAGTTTCCGTACGAAGTATTTCAGCGCGAATCTGATCATTGCCAGCGTTGATCGTTTCGGAAAGTTTGACAACATCGATCGTCCCAAGAGTATTAGCGGCATCCTTGAAGGCGTCCGCAGCATCAATGAGAGACTGATGGGTGCGACTCGCAGCATCAACGAACGACTTCAGGTCGTTGGCGGAGGCAGCAATGCTCCGGTCAGTTTCGATTAATGCATCTTCGATAGAGCGCATTCGTTCTATGTCGTCTGATAATCCAGAGAGCCGTCCGTGTGCGGCTTCAATCTTGGACTGGAGTTCTTCAAGCATTAGCTACCCCTTAGTAACTCCTAGCAGTAGTAGACATTTGTCGCCGTACCGGTTTCGCCATCTACTCACCATATCGGCAGCCCGCTCTACAGCTTCGTGCAAGGCAAACGTTGCGGCAACCGTCGCAGTTTCGGGATTCTGTGAATTCCGAGCATATTCGTACGCCTGCAATCGGAACGGCCTGTAATCCTCTGCGTTCGATCCGAGTTGAAGCAACCCTAACGTAAGCAGTGAACAAAGTACCTCAGATCGAGTTTCGCCGAACTCGTAAAGGTTAGTGATCAACTCGGAGATCTGATTACTGGTTGTTTGGTACTCAACACTGGATTGAACACCGAAAGTGAAGGTGCTGTAGCAAACTGTGTCGTCGCGATCGGAACTCATCGCTTCAGATGCGGCGCGAGCGAACAGCAAGCCAGGATCATCAGGATAGGATTCCAACGCCCGTATCGATAGTCCCCGCAATTCACCCGCGTCGACTGCTGTTTGCATCTTCTCTATCAGTTCCCACCAACCATCGAGGTTGTCTTGCGGCTTCGACAAAAGTTCTTCTATACGCTCCGAATCGACTCCCTCCTGAAGATACTCGATTATGCGACGGCGAATGCCCGCGTCTGTAGTCTCAATGCGAGCTAGATTGATTGCTTCCTGAATTGCGCGTCGTCGCGACCGTTCGATGACATCGTATGTAAATTCAATCAAGGCTGATACCAGGTCTATTGCTGATTCACGGGGCGATTTTTCTGATATCGAATGAACCCGTTCGGCGAATATGCGGCTACGCCTGGGTTGGGCAAGCTCTACATGTTTAATTACTTTTGCTTTGCAGTGATTGAAGTCGAAACGCGGTATATCCACAAAAAATTGCTTCTGACTCCAATCAATTTCGTAGTCCGCAACAACTCCGGCGCGGACGAGTCGAACGATGGCATACTCGAACTGTTTCCGTTCGGTTTCACCCCGGTAAGTAATCCGCACCTGATTCGCTTCTGTAAGATCCCCAAGTTTGCTCAGAACGTTGTTAACCTGTTTGATCTCGTCTCTCACACCGCTGAAAGAATCCAAGTGAAAGAAGATCGCGCTTGTGACATCATCCATGCGATTCCAGTCATTGCGACTTTTCTCGAACAGTGCTCGGATATCTTCCAGATCAGCATTCGGATCCAGCAATGCGTTAGTTCGTCTTTCATCAAATTCGGAAGTGACAGCAATACACCACGCTCTCTTTCCGTCGCGACCTGCGCGACCCGCTTCTTGGTAAAAACTCTCAATCGATCCCGGCATTCCGTTATGAACCACAAACCGAATGTTTGGTTTGTCGATACCCATGCCAAAGGCCTTGGTCGCCACCAATATCGGGACGTCGTTGTCCTTAAACTCTCGAGCATTTTGCTGCTTGACGCGCTCCCATTCCTTCGCGTCGTGCCCTTTGGGAACAGTACTTCCAGAATAGGTGCCAACTCTCGATCGCGTGGCATCCGAGACTGCCCTGCTCGTTGCGTTCAATCCCCAATCTCGCGCATTGACAGCGCGAACGAACACGATGCCGGATGATGTATCGCGTCTACGTGGGTCGAAAAACTGTGTTGTTGTACCGGGAAACCGATGAGGGAGAGTCTGCAAAACTCCTCTTAGAGCATTCATTCCGGTTCTCGACGTTCGTTCTCGGCGAATCTCGAATTTCAACTCTTGCCTATCGAAGGAATCGGGGCGCACCACGTTATCGCTCCGTGATTGATCAATTCCCAATTCGATCATCATGTCTCGCAACACGGCGCGTGAGGCCGTCCCAGTCAGTGCCAATAATGGAGGAGCTGTCCCACTTCCGTCGCGGCAAATAGTCCTCAAAGTATCAGCAAGACGGAGATAAGCGGGGCGAAACTCGTGCCCCCATTCAGATACGCAATGAGCTTCGTCGATGACGGCGAGATTAATCAAGGAACTCGAACGCAAGACACCGACTGTGTCGCGGAATTCCGGCGACTGTAATCTTTCTGGGGCCATCAATATGAATTGAAACTCGCCTCTCTCCGCACAGCGCAAGATCGTTTGTCGTTCAGTTTGCTCTAACGCCGACGAGATACCTGTCACGCGTTCTATGCCGTATCTGCGCAATCCCTCGACTTGGTCCTCGATCAATGCGACGATGGGATCGATCACCATGGTGATGCCGGGCATTAACAATCCGGACAACTGATAGATGATGCTCTTGCCTCCCCCAGTGGGAAGTAACACGATGGTGTCTTCCTGACGCAACGTCCGCCATATCGCCAACCCTTGACCCTGTCTGAAATCCTGCTTTCTGAACACGTTTTGCAGGAAAAACGTCAAAGCTGGTTTAGCGACTTCATATGTCTCTGCATCGATCGGCGTGCGTGGAAAGTCCGAATGTAGATCGACACTGAATTCAACTGGCAGAAAAGCTGGACGTATGATGAAATCCATATCTCGTTTAACCAGTTCATCGTAGGGGCTGGAATCATGTTCGATGAGGATCTTCAGGGGCGATTGCCCCAGTTCGGGATCTTCGCTCTCGACCCATTGCCCTCCGCTCCACCGCCACGTTCGGACCGTTCCGTCTTCAGTTCGAAGCGTGCACCTGTCTGGTCGAGATTCGCCGCCATACAGCCGGTCATACGCCGAGTACATCCGCAAAACATCCAACACCGCGCCCGCAACGGCTGGACCTCCGAAAGATATATCGAGGTTCCACTCGTTGCCGCTCAGCCATCCCCGGGACACGGCTTGAGCAATGACGAACTGGATTTTGGATGCAATCGAACAAGCTAGCGCAAATTCAGCGCACCGCTCGTGGCCTGTTACCTCAGTCGTGTCAACACCATGAATCTGGGTTTCAGCGGCAACTCTGAACCGTTGTTTTATTTGCTCCAGTTTTTCGCTAGGCCCAGGCGTTATCTCTTGGTTGGTGACTCGAATCACGTCCATCCCGGTCGATCGTTTCAGCGAACTGTCGCGCTGTTGATCCACATCGTAGGCACTCTGGTGTTCAGGACCGTCGATCTCGATAACGAATGGATCAGTTCCTGGTGAGTTGACCAGAAAGTCAACTCGTCTTCCTGATGCGGCTTCGTGTTGACCTTTGGGGGACGATTCAATCAGGGTGTCTAGTGGTGCTTGAGGAGTAATCCAATGGGCAACTTCCTCGCCAAGGTTTCGAGATACCCATTGAGTGATGAATTGGAGTTCGTACGGCGAATCGAGCAACGGCTCTTGGAAGTCTGCTTCAAGTTCGAATTTCCGACGTTGGGATAATCGAGAAACGAATTTACTTCGGTCGATTTTGTATGGCCAGCCTGACTTCGATTCCCACCCCAACTCACCGCCATCGGTTTCGCTCAGGTCGTTCGTGCGCTTTTCTAGGTCAAAAGCACGGATTGCTGCTCGTTCGATTTCTAACGTGGGCAAGGGCATCCGCCCGCGTTGGAGTAGTTTCAAAGAAAGAGCGGACACGAAGCGCGAGTATTCGTCTGCATCCGTCGTTTCTTTGTTCCGACGACTTAGAACCAAAGAATCACACAGCAATTTACGGACAGTCTCGTCGTGTTGGAAAGAATCTTTGATCAGGCCGGATATAGAACCTATCGTCACGTATTCGGCATCGTAGTCGAATCTTTGTCGTGTCTCACGCCATCGGACATGAAGGCGTTCATTGACAGGCTCAGTCCTCATCGTTGCGTTTTGGGCTGAAGCATGATTATGACTTTGCATCCGGTTAAAAAATCATGTTTGCGTGAGCAGAAATCCTAGCGAGATTCTAACCTGATCTAGCCGAGTGTCTTACTATTTGGAAAATGTTACTCCTTCGACTTAGACCACCAATAAGCGAGACATCATGACCAAAGTCCTTGTAACCGGCGGCTCAGGCAAAATGGGCCGGGTAATCATCAGCGACCTTCTTGCGAATGGCTATGAAGTAGTCAGCACCGATCAAAAGAAACCTCGCTCAACCGACGGCTTCGAGTTCATCGCCGCTGATGTTACCGAATCCGATGAAGCGATGCGGGTCATGGAAGGGTGCGACAAGGTCATACACATGGCTGCGATACCTAACCCGCTCATCGCCTCCGAGTGGGAAGTCCTCCGCGTAAACACCATGTCCAACTGGGCCGTGCTTGAAGCGGCGGAGAAGCACGGCGTCTACAACATCGTCATGGCCTCCAGCATCAACGCCATCGGTGCCGCCTTCTCCCGCAACCGCGTCCCTCGCCCTTATTTTCCTCTCGATGAAGAGCAAGACACCCTCTGCCAAGACTCCTACGCGATGTCAAAGTGGTATGGCGAGGTCATGGCGGACACCTTCATCCGGCGCAATCCTGGAAAGATGCAGATCGCATCTATGCGCTTCCACTGGCTCGGCCACAAGGAAGAACAGTTGGAGCGCAAGAATGCGGGCGGCACCGACTTGACTAACCCTTTCCGCCGCAACGCGATGGATTTCTGGGGATACTCAGACATCGAAGAATCTGCCGCCGCGTGTCGTTTAGCCATCGAAAAGGAATGGGACGGCCACGAGGCGTTCTTCATCAACGCCACCGACACTTTCTTGGAAGTCCCGACAGAAGAAGCGATCGCGATGGCCTACCCAGAAGCCGAGCTCCGGGCTCCGCTGCCGGGTTTCACTTCGGCCATCAGTCCTGCCAAGGCGAAGCGCATCCTCGGCTGGGAGCAGCAACACTCTTGGCGCGATCTATAAACGACGACGACACCCGCGAAACCCCAAAGACAGATCCACAGGAACACCAACCAAATGGACAACTCAAGCGTCGGCAAAGTCCAAACCGTCCAAGGCCCCATCGAACCCAGCGAAGTCGGTGTCACGATCACTCACGAGCACCTCTTGATCGACTTCATTCCTGTCCTTCAAGAGCTTCCCGGCGCCACCAACCTAAAACGCATGCACGATCCCGTCAGCATGGAAAACCTCTGGTGGGTGCGACATTTCTGGAACAGCAGCATCGACAATCTCAGATTGCTCGACGTCGAAGTTGCGATTGATGAGGCGCGTGAGTTCTATAATGCGGGCGGTTCTACTATCGTGGATGTCACATCTAT
>JAAXHR010000383.1 GCA_012270805.1 Dehalococcoidia bacterium | reverse complement strand
TACCAAAAGGCTTCGCCAAATACGTTGGTTGACCCAGTATCGATGGCATTACCGGGAACCTTGCCGGTTGTGAACAAACGTGCGGTCGAATCGGCGATCGCTATCGGTCTAGCTCTGAATTGCGAAATCGCCGAAGTAACTAAGTTCGACCGCAAGCAATATACCTATCCGGATTTGATGAAGGGCTACCAGATATCGCAATACGACGAGCCGATATGCGTCGATGGTTGGCTTGACTTACCGACAGAAACTCCACATCGTGTCGGCATCAACCGCGTTCACATGGAAGAGGACGTTGCGCGCTTGATCCACATCGATTCGCCGACGGGTGGTGTGATGCACTCGTTGTTGGACATCAACCGATCAGGCGTGCCACTTATGGAGATCGTCACCGAGCCCGACATGCGGACACCCGAGCAGGTCGAGGCATACATAACCACACTCCAGTCGATCATTCGTTACCTCGGCGTCGGGACTGCCAATATGGAAGAGGGCTCCTTCCGTTGCGATGCCAACATCAGCGTCAGACCAGCAGGCTCTACAAAACTTGGCGAAAAAGTCGAAGTCAAGAACATGAACCGCGTACGAGCTGTGCGTGAGGCCGTCGAATATGAAATCGAGCGGCAGATCGACGCGATCAGGCGTGGTGAACGGATCGTGCAGGAGACGCGCGGTTGGATGGACGGTGAGAAGTTTACCGTGACTCAACGCTCTAAAGAAGATGCGCACGACTACCGCTACTTCCCAGAACCCGACATCCCGCCGCTTCATATTGGACGGGATTGGGTCGCAGAAATCGACGCGAAGTTGCCAGAACTTCCCTTGGCGAAGAAGCAGCGGTTCGTCGGATCATGGGGTCTCTCGGACTACGACGCGTCGCTGTTGATCGACACGCGCGCGTCGGCCGAGTACTTCGAAGCGGTGATGGAGACGGTAGCGGACGATCCAGAGAACGATCAAGCCAGTTTCGCCAAAGAGACCGCCAACTGGTTGAACGGCGAAATGGCTCGGTTGATGCACGAAAACGACGTCTCTAGCATCGAAGAAACCCGAGTCGAGCCCGCTGCGCTAGCGGTCTTGGTTCGCAAATTCCAAAAACGAGAAATCAACAATAACTCGGCGAAGCGGGTGTTCGGTGAAATGTTCGACAACGGCGCCGATCCCGAAGAGGTAATCGAGCGGCTGGGACTGGCATCTGTAGGAGATGCGGATAAGTTGGCACCGATTATCGACGAAGTTTTGGCGAACAACCCATCGGCGGTCGCCGACTATCGTTCAGGCAAGACCAACGCAATCCGGTTTTTGATGGGACAGGTGATGAAAGCGACTCGCGGTCGTGCTGATGCTCAATCGGTGATGCGACTGTTGGGCGAGGCGATGGACGGATAAAGGCGTTCGGTTAAGCATCGGTGGAACGTTTTGCTGAATTAACCTTGTAGACATGTGGTTTCAGATATCGCTCCTCATACTCGCCGTGGTGCTGATTGTGGTCTTGCTATTGCAAGCCCGCGGCAACAATCCGTCTGTTTTCGGACAGTCGGAGAGCACGTTCCGCGTTCGTCGCGGCGTAGAGAAGCTGCTGTTCAGAGCAACGATCGTGTTGACGATCGTATTCGTAGCGGTTGCGATAGCAAACGTCCGGTTCAGCTGACGCGACCGAACAACCGCATTAGGCGTGCCGCCACGTAGTACCCTGTGGCGTGTCCATGATCTCAACCCCCATCTCGGCCAGCCGGTCGCGAATCTCGTCTGCGGTCACGTAATCCCTGTCCTTCCGCGCTGACTGCCGCTGTTCGATCAGATCTTCGATCTTCGCGTCGTCTATCGTATCGTCGCTTTCAGGCTCCTCAAGCGTCAAACCCAACACGCCGACCAACTCGCGCAAAGTCGATTGAGCGTCGGAGATATTCGATCCCTTGGATTGCTCTGTGAAAATCTCTCTAGCTAGATCAAAAATCGCCGCCAACGCGCGAGGAGTATTGAGGTCGTCGTCCATTGCCTCGATGAAACGTTGCCTGATGTGATCCGCGTCGTACACTTCGCCGGCTCCGACACCCGCGTTCACTACCTCTGCAGCCTGTCGCAACCTGCGTACCGCCCTCTCGGCCGCAACAAGGTTTTCAACGTCGTATGTGGCGGGGCTCCGGTAGTGGCTTTGAAATACCCACATCCTGATGGCGTCAGTAGAGTAGGTTTTTAGCGCATCCCTAACCGTCACGAAATTCCCGAGCGACTTTGACATTTTCTGATCGCCGCCCATCCGTAACAGCCCGTTGTGAACCCAGAAGCGTGCGAAGGGAACTACGCCCGTCGCTGATTCGGACTGCGCCACCTCGTTCTCATGATGCGGAAATACTAGATCTAATCCGCCGCCGTGGATGTCGACTTGGTCACCGAGGTAACGCCGAGCCATCGCGCTGCACTCGATGTGCCATCCGGGTCGGCCGGCCCCCCACGGACTGTCCCACGATGGTTCGCCCTGTTTCCATGCCTTCCATAATGCGAAATCTTCGGGATTTTCCTTCAGCATATCCGGCTCAAGCCTGGCCAACTCAGCTACACCGTCAACCGTGCGACCGCTCAACTTGCCGTATTCCTCATTGCACCGCACGCGGTAGTAGACAGAGCCTCCGGCTTCATACGCCGCTCCTGAGTCCACGAGTTCCCCGATCAGAGCGATGATATGGTCCATCTCTGCGGTGACTCGAGGGTGGACATCTGCCCTTTTGACGTTGAGGCCATCCATGGCCTCGAAGAACGAATCCACGTGTTCTTGCGTCAGGTCAAACCAATCGACACCGTTTTCAGCAGCCCGATCGATGATCTTGTCGTCCACATCGGTG
>JAAXHR010000465.1 GCA_012270805.1 Dehalococcoidia bacterium | reverse complement strand
GCTGCTTTCGTGATGTTGTTGTCTTGTCCGTTATCCATTACTTGCCCTGCCCAAGTCGATTTTTCTGACCAATCCAATACGAAATCGCGTTATTCCGATGCGAAGTTGGCTTCTTCGATGGCGATGAGCTTGTCGAGGCGACGTTGAAATCGGACCTCGTCGCCCATCTGTGCCGATAGGAACGCCCGCACCAACTCGGTTGCGATTGCGTCGCCGACCACTCTTCCGCCGATACACAACACGTTCATGTCATCATGCACTACGCCTTGTGCGGCTGAATAGGTGTCGTGACAAATCGAAGCCCGGACGCCTCGGAATTTGTTGGCTGTAACCGAGGCACCAATGCCGCTGCCGCACACGATAACGCCGCGATCGGCGTCGCCAGACATCACCGCTTCGGCGACCGGTGCAGCGCGATCCGGATAGTCATCTTCCGCGTTGTAGGAATGAGCTCCGAGATCGATGACCTGATGTCCAGCAGCCTCGATGGTAGAAATTACAGTTTCACGCAGATTGAATCCAGCGTGATCAGCGCCAACTGCTACTCGCATCGATAGTCCAAATCCCCGTTTGCCTCACGTTTGCGTTGAGACACGCAAATCTAGGGTGTCAACTACGCGGTAATGATACAACCGACGTTTTTCGCCGGTCATAACTTTCCACACGTCCAAAACCCGTTCTAAAGTGATCGCCACTTCAAGCGTGTCACACCCCTTTCGCCCAGCGAAAGCGCCGGCGCAAGGTTTCCCCCGCTCGCTGGGGAAATGTCCGCAGGACAAAGGGGGCGGGCGAGGTGTGCGGATGTGGACTTGCGAGACTGCACCGATGCGGGATGGTTGAACACTGCCCCTTTGGCTGCGCCATTTCCCCCGTCGACGTGGGAACCCGGACGGTATCGGCCATTGCCCCTTTCGCCCGGCGATCGGGGTATGCAAAGCACGAGCGCAAGGTTTCCCCCGCTCGCGGGGGAAATGTCCGAAGGACAAAGGGGGGGCACTCAGCTGGCAACCCAAAATCCTCCTCATCCCGATTCACAGAACTTGCATATTTGCGCTACATATGTAATAATCTAACTCATAAGGCAAACGCCGCGCACGAGCGTAATGCTGTGCAAGCGCGAACCATTCCGAAGGGTCCGGCGATTTCCCCGGATCCTGCAGTACGGTGCAGACGAGCGGAGGCACCACGTCCTCTGACAGTGATCCTCGTCGAGCCGAGCTCGGAACTCGACGTGCGTTGCGTGAGTTTGACAGGGATCAGAACCTCGACCTGTGCGGATGCGAGGTCGATGACGCGGAACGGGCGACCCATGGTCGGGGCGCTCGTGCGATAGGGCAGAGATGCTTATGTCCTACGCTTCATCGGCTTTACGACTGGCGGAAGCCGGGTCGAGACCACTGCCGGCAGCAACCGCATCTGCGGGCCGGGAGGCAGACGCCCGAAACGTCTGAACCCGGCTCGCAGGTGCAACAATCAGCAAAAGCCCGCTGCGACAAGCAACGGCGCCAAAGGACGGTCTAAGCAACAAGCACCAACCTCCCCTTCGCGCAGCGATGGGGACGCGAGCGAGCGAAGCGAGAACGCAGGGGGTGCCCCTCGGCATGTCCCTGTACTTTCAATCTCCCTCAATCATCGATGGGGAGGATTATGCACACCTCCTAAAGAAGATGAGGGTACGCTGCGAATCAGGCCAACATCAACCTTTCGCCTTTAGGCTCCGGTATGTGAGTCCCGAACTCACGCGCCGTCTCGATCCTGAGTTCCACTGCCTCATTTACGTTCTCCAGCGCAGCATCGTGCGAATCGCCATGAGAACTGCTACCAGGCAATTCTGGCACCTCAGCAACGAAGACCTGATCTTCCTCGCTCCAATAGATGATGATCTCGTACTTGTGCATCGCTTCCTTATTCGAGACTGTGCATCAAAACGATCCTTCGAACCTGACGGATTTGATACGGCTTGGCATGACTGCCATCCCTTTGAAGGTTCACCAATTCGCGCACGCCCTGCTTTCTGAAAATGCAGTGACTCCCGCGTGTCCGTTCGACGAAACCCAAACGCAATAGAAAACGCCGCAAATCCCGAAGCGAATGTTGGCATCTGATCGCCCATCTAGAATCCGACACCGCAACCTATCGTCTCGATCCACGATCTTCGGATTCTTTAGATAGACGATTAGAGCTGGTTCAGAAAATGCCTGGCAAGTCCCTACGGTCGCTTCGCGAAAGGAAGAGATGATTACAGCAACGACCGCGCGCTGTTAACCACATTCTCCACCGTAAAACCAAGGTTCGCCATCACAACATCTCCAGGAGCGGAGGCACCGTAACGGTCGATGCCGATCGTCGCTCCGTCGAAACCGGTGTAGCGTTCCCAGCCGATTGTCGTGCCGGCCTCCACTGACACCCGGGCTCTGACTTTCCAAGGCAATACCGCTTCCTTGTAATCGTCGGGCTGCGACTGGAACAGTTCCCACGATGGCATCGAGACCGCTCGTGCGGCAATGCCTTCTTCTTGTAGTTTGAGGGCGGCTCCGAGCGCCAGCTGGGTCTCCGAGCCAGTGCCGATGACGATCACTTCGGGCTCGGAATCGTAGTCGGCGATGACGTATGCGCCGCGCTGGACGTAGCCGCGGGCGAAGCTCTTCGAACCGATCGCGGAGAGTTGCGGCAGGTTCTGACGGGTGAGAATCAACGCGGTCGGGCCTTGCCGGTTTTCAATGGCGATGCGCCACGCCTCGAAAGTCTCGTCAGCATCGGCAGGTCGAATGACAGTCAGGTTCGGTATCATTCGCAGACCCATGAGTTGTGAGATCGGCTGGTGCGTCGGGCCATCCTCGCCCAGACCGATGGAGTCGTGGGTGAAAACCCAGACGCACGGCGCGTGTGACAGGGCCCCGACGCGAATCGCAGGGCGCAGGTAGTCGGAAAAGATTAGGAAGGTAGCGGCGTATGG
>JAAXHR010000140.1 GCA_012270805.1 Dehalococcoidia bacterium | reverse complement strand
GATGGGCAAACGCGAAGTTCCGAACGTGTTCGGTTACTACTCGGCGCACATCGTAACGCTGGATGAGAAAGACCCGGTGGTCGTGGCCGACATGTCGGCCACCGGCTACTACGGTCTCGACAGCGATGACAACCCGATGAGCAACCGCTCGGCCGTCATGATCGCGTTCGAGGGCTCGATCGCTCCGGCATCAGTCTCGACCGATACCTTCTCAGTGGAGTTGGACGGCGGGGACGAAGCGAGTATCGTGGATGTCGAAGTTGATGAGAACTACATCTTCTTGAAGTTGGCGGATGACCTCGCCTCTGATGCCACGCCTGAGGTGAGCATCGTGACCGGCGAAAAGGTCGAGGACATGGCCGGCAACGAACTGTTCGCGAACGAGTTCGCCCCGATCGAGGCGAACGATGGTATCGGTCCGAATCTGACGCTCACATTGAGTGATGGTTCCGGCTCCGGAATCAATGGAGAAGGTCCGGACGAGTTGACGATGGACAAGATCACGATTCACGTCACCTCAGACGAGCCTTTGCAGGGCGCGCCGCGAATCGCCGTGGTATGCAGCAGCATCGAATGGCAATCCGGTGAAGACGGAAAGACTAGTAACGACATTGGCGACTTCATCGCTAACCGTAGCGGGGCGTTCGACGGCAAGCCGGTCGATGCAGGACTTAAGACGCAGACGGACACATCCTCCACAGCTTCTACTCCTGCCGCTACCTACGATTACACCTGCGGCGTCGACGGTGACGGTGACAAATTCGATGACGACTTCGTAGTGACCGATGTGTCGGCGCTCTCCCGCCCGGGTGAAAACTGGGAATACACCTGGTCGAAATCCAACGGGTTTACGGATGGCGAGATCACGGCAGTCGCATTCGCACGGGACCGGGCACGCTTCGATGACGCAGATGGCGATTTGGTCCAGAACTGGAGCTCGGCATCGGTCGAGTTCACGCTCGACACCGAGTTGAAGTCTCCGATCGAATCTGGCGACTTGCAGCCTGCTCCAGGCGGGAAGTCGAAAGAAGCGCGACCGTTTGTGCTGATCGAGTTCGACGACAACAGAACGGTAGCCCTGGACTCGGTCGAGGTAGACGGTGTCGAGGTTGCGGACGAGTTCGAACAGCCAGACACCAACCGCTTCCTGTACTGGCCGTTGAGCCTGTCGCAAGGCGCCCACGAGGTGGACGTTGAGGCATCGGATGCTGCGGGCAACAAAGTTTCCTTCAGCTATGAGTTCGAGGTAGTGGATCGTGGCGACTTTGTGATTGCGCTGAACGCCGGTTGGAACGCGATCTCGGTGCCGGCAGACCCGGTTGACTCGGCGATCGGCTCGGTCTTCACGGACCCGGCGGTGAGCACGGTGATCGGTTGGGACACTCAGGGCTGGCGCATCGCAGTGCGGCGTGACGGCGTCTGGGAATCGAACGAACAGTACGGCGCGTTGAACGAGATTCGTGCCAAGTACGGCTACTGGGTCAAATCCGACGGCTTCGTCAGGCAGCGGGTAGAGCTGCGGGGCGGCACCTCACGAGATGCTAGCGGAACGCCGATTCTGATCTCGATCCCGACGGAACCCGGCTGGAACTTCGTCGGCGTGATCGACCAGGACGGCGACCAGACCGAGGATCACTTCGGCATCGACCTCCAGGACAGCCAGAACCGGCTGGTCACGGCGAAGGAGTATCTGGGCAGCAACTACGTGCGAGCGTACACGTGGGATGCGACGTTCAGCCGCTTCGACGTGCTGCGCCCGGATAACGGGATGACCATCGGCGACGGCATCTGGGTCTACTACGAAGGCGGCATCGCGCCGTAGGGTCACCTGGGTCCTCTCCCATCGATGAAGAGGGGATAGCAACGAGTAGGGGCAGGTTTCAAACCTGCCCCTACATTTTTGTCCTACGCCCCTTTCGCGGAGCAACCATTGGTCTCCCCCGTTCACGGGGAAAGGCGGTTGAATTTCCAAACGGGTACGGTTTCCCCCATTCATGGGGGAAATG
>JAAXHR010000178.1 GCA_012270805.1 Dehalococcoidia bacterium | reverse complement strand
GACATGGAAAGAGTTTCGCATCTGGAAGGTGCGTATGAGCACATGGCTACGAAGGCTGAGCTGTCGACTCTGAACGGCGATTATCGGGTCGAGTTCGCGGGGATCAGGCACCAGTTTGAGCTGATCGAACGTCGTTTCCAGTCGATTGAAGACACGATGCGTTCGATGCAGATTCTGCTCCAGCAGTTCATGGAACGTATGGAGGAACGCATGGATCGCATTGAAGCTCGTCTGGACAGCGTCGAGGAACGTCTGGATCGCATTGAGAGTTCGAATGCTCGGCTAATTGGTTTCCAGACGTCCGGTAGGACTCTGCGGGATGATGGTGATGATTATTAGGTTCTAGGTTGTTCCTAGGATTTTGGCGGCGCCGCGGGTTTGGGCGATTTTGGCTAGTTGGGTGCCGTTGATGGTGGCGATGGGTGTTGCGCCTTGGCGGTTGGCTTCTTCGATGGCGCCGCGTTGGAATTCGCTGGTGGTGATGATCAGTCCGTGGTCGCCGTAGCGCAGGCCGCCGCGCAGGAGTTGGATGTCGCTGCCGTGGACGTCGCGGTGCCAGTTCAGGGCTTGGACCGAGAAGTTTATGTCGATCGTTTCGGCGAGGTTGATGCTGGCGTGGATGTCGAGTTCGCCGGGTCTCAACCGGTTGATGACCACGACGTCGGTCATGCCGATGCTGGCGAGGAAGACGACGATGAAGCGCTCGAAGCGCTGGTTGGAGAGGGTGCGGATGCGTTGGAGCAGGGCTTCGTCAGTTGAACTAGGATGGGAAGGATTTTTGACGATGGGTAGGATGGGTGTTTCGCTTCCCCTTAATTGAGGAGATTCAGAGGGGGTTGTGTTGCCCCCTTTGTCCTTTGGACATTTCCCCCGCGAGCGGGGGAAACCCTAACTGCAAGCATTCAATTGTCGCGCGGGCGGAGCGAAGGGGGGTATGCGCGGAGAGGATGTGGGGGCGCGTCCGTCGTCGGCTGATGTTGGGAGTTCGTGTCTGCGGTTTGCGGGAGTGTCGTGGTCACTCTGCTCTGAAGCGTCGGGCATAGCCCGCGCACTCACTTCGCTGGTACCCCCTCTTAATCTCCCCCTAGGAGGGGGAGGTTGAGGATTCTCCCTAGAAGGGGGAGATTGAGGGGCTGCTTTGCGAAAGGGGCTGATTGGGGTTTCTGCAGGGTGATAGCGAAGGCCGTAGGTGTTGTTTCCGACGCGGACGAAGGTCGATTCGCCGCCGTGCTGGAGCATGTCTTGGATTAGCTGGGAGCGGACCTCGGCCTCGTCCTTGGTTCTTGTGCCTTTCAAGACTCCGGCAGCGCGCAGCATCGTGGTCATCTCGTCGATCTCAAGACGTCAAATGCGGCATCGAGCAACCGCATCCGTGAACCTCCTTATACGGCTTCGCCAGCCAGGACGCCGGTCAGCCTCTCGTGGTCTACAGCGACCTGACCATTGACCACGACGAACGGTATGCCTTCTGGGAACTGCTCAGGGTCTTCGAACGTGGCACGGTCTGTAATACGTTCGGGGTCGAACACTACGATGTCTGCGAACTTGCCTTTTGCGATCTCGCCGCGGTCTTTTAGTCCGAAACGCAGAGCGGCGTTTTGGGACAGGCGCTGGACCATCAACTCGAGCGGTATGTTGTGTCGTCGTCGGAGTCGTCCGATCATGCGCGGGAAGCAGCCGTAGGCTCGCGGGTGGACCATGCCGCCGGTCGGTATGGCGTCGGATCCGACCATGTAGTCGGGACGCTGCATGAGTTCCATGATGTCGGCCTCTACCTGCTGCCAGACGCGCACGCTGGCTGGTGGTGCGCCACGGAAGCCGCAGTTGAGGTCTTCTTCGAGCATGACGCGGCACATCATCTCTTCGACGGATACGTTCCATTCCGCCGCCACGTCGTCGAAGTACATGCCTTCGAGGTGCTTGTTCGCCTGTGAGCCGATATGCGACCATACGTTGCCGGTGGCACTACCTCGTGAGCCGCTGACGATGCCGGCGATCACCTGTTCGCGGCTTTCGCCGTCTGCAAGCAGCTTGAGCATCGACTCGGGTCCGCCCTCGTGGAACCAACTCGGGAAGAACGACTGCGGGAAGCTGGATCCGACTGGATAGGGATAGGTCTCCAACGTGACATCTACGCCGTCCGACTTGGCACGTTCGACGGGTTCGAGGATAGATTCGAGGTCGCCAGCGGAGTCGGGTTGCGTTCGGTAGTGCTCGAGGTGGATCTGGGCGCCGGAGCGACGTCCGATTTCCATCGCCTCTTCGACGCCGCCGCCCGCGAAACCGCGGTCGGTGTTGTGGTTTCGGAGGTGAATCGACAGCGGACGCTCGTACTCCTTGACGACGTTCATGATATTGACGAGTTCGTCGGTGTCGGAGAATGAGTTTGGGTAGTAGGACAGTCCGGTTGCGAATCCGCACGCGCCCTGCTCGAAGCTCTCACGGATTATGTGTTCGGCACGTTTCCAGTTGTCGCCGGTCAAAGGATCGTCGATCATGCCGCCGACCGCCTCGAGGCGTACGGGGCCGTGTCCGAGGAACATGGCGACGTTGCAGGATGTCTTGTTGTGATAGTTGGACATCGCGGTTGCGTACGTTGACATGTCCAGCTCTTCGGATGCGTAGCCCAAGATGCCGCTCAGGTAGTGCATGTACATCATGTAGTTGTCGTGCGAGAGCGGTGCGAGAGTGAGGCCGTCTGGAGCGATGATCTCGGTGGTGACTCCCTGTCGGATGCCGCAGGCGTGCTGACCGTCCCTGAGCAATGCGGCATCGGCATGGGAGTGGACGTCGATGAAGCCGGGAGTTACTGCCAGTCCGTTGGCGTCGATTACGCGTGTCGCGTTTGCCGCGGAGAGGTCGCCGATGGCGGAGACGCGTTTGCCGTCGATACCGACATCGGATCTGATCCCGGGTGCGCCGGTGCCGTCGTAGACTGTGCCGTTGATGATTAGCAGGTCGAATTGCATCGGATCTCCGTCCGTTCAAGCTAAAGCCACGTGATATGTGGATAGCAGGATATCGCGGATGATGTTAGTTGGAACTAAGATGGGCATGATTTTTAGTGATGTGAAAGATGATTAGGGGGCGCTGATCCCCTCACCTTAACCTTCTCCCATCAAAGTAAAGGGGATCAATCTTTGGCGTAGTGGTCGCGTTTTAAGAAGGTGTTTGCCCAGGAAGCGGTGCCTTTGAGGGATGCATCTGTGAAGGTTACGGGGTGGTTCAGCATCTCCTCTTCCTCGCCGTAGAGTTTGAGGGTGTTGTAGGCGCGGAGGTAAATGCAGTCTTTGTCAAGGATTTCGCACTTCCCGGCTCTAGTGCCGCCGCATGGTCCGTTGCGCTGGTTCTTGACGCATTGGGATTCCGGGCAGAGTTCGGCGATTTCGGGAAGCGAGCAATCGCCGCAGTCTCGACAACCGTAGAGCGGGACCTTCATCATCTGCTCCGCGGCGTGGGCCATCTTGGTTGCGGTCTTGCTCTTATCGATCTGGCGATAGACGAATGCGCTGGCGTTGAATCCTGGCGCGTCGTGATCGAAAATGGCGTGTTTGCCGAAACGGCCGATGCGATACGCGAGGTCGGGATGGACCGCGCGTCTGATGATCGATGCCGGGCGACCTCGTCGCGCGTCGTATTCGCGGTTCAGTTCGTCGGACGCGGTGTTCGGTGAATCGCCCGGTTCGAAGAGGTAGAACTCGTCGGGTTGGGAGTATCCGATCTCGGCGGCGGCATCCTTCCAATCGTCGCCGGTGATGCTTTCTGCGATGTCAAGAATCTGCTCGATGCGCTTGTAGGTGAGCCTTCCGGAGAGGTAAACGCCGTTGTAGCCGGTCCCGCGTAGGACGGCGATCTGCTTGGCCGCGAACTCGTTGAAGAAGGAGCGGCCGCGGTCTTTCGATTTGGCGGCACGGTTCGCAACATCAACGAGTTCGGAATTTACGGCAACACCCGGGATGCCCCATCGACCGAAGAATCGTGCAGCAGGTGCGCTCAAGACGAAGATCGAACCGAGGATCGGCGGCGATGCATCGCCGTGTTTGAAAGTGATGTAGCGGATGAGCTCGTGATGTTTTCGGGCATCGTAGCCGATTTGAGACACGAGCCATTCGGCACCGGTTCGCAGCTTGAAATCCATCTTGTAGAGCTGCGTCAGATATTCGCCCTCGTAGAGTTTGAAGGGGTTCACAGCTGCTCCCGGATGGAACGCGGTGTGCCCGAGTTCGGTTTCGGCGTTTCGGCGACCGGGAAGCGTTACGCGCAAGCCCTCGTTCATGCGTCGGATCAGCTCGAGAAGACCAACAGAATCGGTGTCGAAGACGGGTTGAGCTTGACCTGAGAAACCATCTACCGGGTAGTCGCCGGAGAGGCAAAGGACGTTGCGGAATCCGAGGCTGGAGAGCGACCACAAGCGTCCTTCCAGAGCGTTGCGGTTGTAGTCCTTGCACGAAAGATTGATGACGACTTCGGCATCGCCTTCCAGCAGTTCGCGGCCTAGCGTTTCGGGAGTTATGTGTGGGTTGCCGCCGGGGTTGTCGGTGAAGCATACGGCATCGACTCTTCCGGCTTCCACCGCCGCTTTTGCGAGATCCACGGAGTGGCGAGCGCCTTCTTCCATGGCGAGGCCGCGGGACGTTTCGATCTCTATCGCTACCTTGAAACCGTCGGATAGGCGAGCGGTTATGCCGGATTCAGGGGCGAGAGTATCTTCATGAGAAGGCATGAAGGTCAATTATCGCGTGAACTGCCGATGCTCAGAGGAGCAGTCTTGTTTCGGCCTCCTCAGTCGATCTGGCGGAGGCGGGGGTCCAGTCGGTCGCGGAGCCAGTCGCCGAGGAAGTTGAGTGACATGACGGTGAGGAAGAGGAACAGTCCGGGGACGATTGACATCCACCAGTTGGTGGTGGTAAGGAATGCGCGTCCCTGGGTGATCAGAAGTCCCCAGCTGGGGACCGATGCGGGCAGGCCGACGCCGAGGAATGAGAGGCCGGATTCGGCTACGATAAGCGCTCCGGTTCGCAGGGTGGTTACCACGATGACGATGTGGACGATTTGAGGGAACAGGTGTCGCCACAGGATGCGCATGTCGCTGGCGCCCATGGTTCTGGCAGCGACGACGAAGTCGCGGTTCTTGAGGGATAGGATCTCGCCGCGTATGTTACGGGTTCCGGAGGACCAGGAGAATATCGATAGCAACAACGTGACGGACCATAGGCTGGGTTGGATGCTGACGGCCCAAATGATGGCGATCATCAACAACGGCAAGGACGACCATAGGTCTACCAATCGCATCAGCAACTCGTCCAATAGTCCACCGAAGTAACCTGCCAACATGCCGGTGATGGTTCCGACGAAGAGTCCGAAGAGGACGGCTACGCTGGCAACGACAAGCGAAACGCGGGCGCCTTCTAAGACACGTACCAGCATGTCTTGTCCGAGGTTGTTGGTGCCGAGGGGATATTCGATGGTGCTTCCTTCGAACCACAACGGCGGGATGTCACGCGCCCTCAGATTGCCCTTGTCGGGTTCGTGCGGGCTGATCTGGTTGGCGAAAATTGCGCCGAGCAAAACGAGAACAAGTATCAGCACCGGGATGACCGGCCAGCGTCGAAGGAATCGCCACCAATCGGCGGGCGAATACCAGATGTACCCGCTGGAGACGACAACGGGCGCGCCATCTGCTGTGCGAACTTCGCTGGCGGTGTTCATTACGAGTAACGGATTCTAGGGTCGATCAGGAGGTAGAGCATGTCAGCGATGAAGTTCAGCCCGACGTATCCCGCTCCGAAAATCAAGGCTGTGCCGGCGACGATTGGCGC
>JAAXHR010000097.1:2456-4799 GCA_012270805.1 Dehalococcoidia bacterium | reverse complement strand
TCTTACATGACTGGAGCGCATGTGATTGTAGATGGGGGTATGAGCATTGGGTAGTGTGCCCGCGCGATGAGGCACCCCTTCTTCCTTGCTGAGCATAGCTCCGCAAGGGCATCCCCCTCTGGGAGGGAAAATCTCAGTTGTTCGTAAACGCCCCATCCGGACGTCGCAGATGCGGTGACCAGCCGCGGGGATCGGAGATGCGTTGTTCGGCGACCTCGATGTCGAAGTCGACGCCTATACCGGGGGTGTCGGGGCACCAGGCGTAGCCGTCTTTCCACTCGATCTGCTGCGGGAAGAGGTCGGTCGCAAAGGTGCCGGGTTTGCGTGGCATCTCCTGAACGCCGACGTTGGTGGATGCCATACAGACGGATACGCAGGCGGCTGTGGAGACCGGTCCGAGTGGGTTGTGCGGAACGATGTCGATGTAGTGTGCTTCGGCCCAGTGGGTTATCTTGAGCGTTTCGGTGATGCCGCCCACGATGCAGAGGTCGATGCGGCAGTAGTCGATGCTCTCGTCTTCGATCACTTCTCGGAAGGGCCACTTCGACCACCAGTGTTCGCCGGCGGCGAGCGGAACGCTGGTCTGGCGTCGGACGTTTTTGTAGGAAGCCGGGTTCTCAGAGCGCACGGCGTCTTCGACGAAGAAGGGTTTGAACTCTTCGAGTTGGCGGCAGAGGGCGATGGAATATGTGGGGTCGAGCCGAGTGTGGACGTCGGTGCAGATCTGGATGTCGGGGCCGACTGCCTCGCGGAGCGCGCCGAACTGCTCGACCGCCATGCTGATCGACTTCATCGGGTCGAGTTCGGCGGTCGCGGCCTCGCGTCCTCCGTATTCGCCGACTAGGGGAGTGGTGGTTGGCTGGCCGGTGCGTACGAACTTCCATCCTTCATCGACGTGTCGGAGAGCGTCGTCGACGAGTTCTTGTGTGGTCTCACCGCCGACGTGGGGATAGCAGACGACTTTTTCGCGGGTCGGGCCGCCCAATATCTTGTACAAAGGCATACCGACAGATTTGGCTTTGATGTCCCATAGCGCGATGTCGATGCCGCTGATGGCGCATGCGTAGACGCGTTCGGCGGGAAAGAAAAGCCCGCGGAACATCTGCTGCCAGAGGCGTTCGGTTTCCCACGGATCGGAGCCGACGACGATTTCAGAGAGGTGGTCGATGGCGATTGCGATGGAGCGTCCGAGTCGGGCCACTCCGACTTCACCGAGTCCGTAGATGCCGGCATCGGTGTCGACTCGGACGATGAAGTAGAGGCGGCCGTCAACGTCTCGTACGGGGAAGGATCGGATTTGGGTTACTTTCATGTGGGGATGCCCCCTTTGTCCTTCGGACATTTCCCCCGCGAGCGGGGAAACCTAGTTGTGATGCTTTTGGTGGTATGAAACCCCTGCGCTTCGCTGACACCCCCTTCAATTCCCCCTCGGAGAGGGGGAGGGTCCGTTGTTTACCAATTTGTGAATGCGCCGTCGTTGCGGCGGAGTTGGGGAGGCCAGCCGTGAGGGTCGCCGGCGTTGGCTTCGGCGACGTCCATGTCCATCTCGATGCCGAGGCCAGGTGCGTCGTGGCAGAATGCGTAGCCGTCTTCCCAGCCGATTTGGACGGGGAAGAGGTCGGTGTTGGTGGTTCCGGGTTGGCGTGGCATCTCTTGGACACCGACGTTGGTAGTTGCCATGCATAGTGACACGCAGGCAGCGGCGGAGATGGGGCCGAGGGGGTTGTGGGGGACGATGTCGATGTAGTGAGTCTCGGCCCAATGAGTGATCTTGGCGGCTTCGGTGATGCCTCCGACGATGCAGAAGTCGATGCGGGCGTAGTCGATCAGTTCCTCTTCGATGACTTGGCGGAAGGACCACTTCGATACCCACTGCTCACCGGCGGCGATGGGGATATTGACCTGCCGTCGGAGGTTTTTGTATGAGCCGGGGTTCTCAGAGCGTAGAAGATCTTCGATGAAGAATGGTTTGAACTCTTCGAGGTCTTTGCACATCTGGACGACGTGAGCGGTATCGAGCCGCGTGTGGGCGTCGAGGAGAATTTGGATGTCGGGGCCCACGGCTTCGCGCACCTTGGACATTTGATCGACTACGAGGCGCATCGACTCGACGGGTTCGAGGCGAGAGGTTCCGCTGGCTTCGAATATCCCGGAGGTTTCGGGCAGTCCCCATCGGACGAATTTCCAGCCTTCTTCTACGCGGTCGAGGCAGTTCTGTACGAGTTCTTCGGTGGTGGCACCTTGAGTGTGGGGGTAGCAGACGACTTTTTCGCGAGTGGGTCCGCCGAGGAGTTTGTAGACAGGCATGTCTACGGATTTGCCCTTGATGTCCCAAAGGGCGAT
>JAAXHR010000097.1:0-2437 GCA_012270805.1 Dehalococcoidia bacterium | reverse complement strand
AGTTCCATGATTGCGCGTCCCATGCTTGAAATGCCCACTTCGCCGAGTCCGTGGATTCCGGCATCAGTCTCGATGCGGACGAATAGGGAGACGCTACCGGCCTCGGTGCGGACGGGAACGTTTTTTACTTCGGTTACCTTCATTTGGTGATCCTGCTTTTGGTGACTGACGCTACGTATATCATGTTCGCACGGAGCGGCGCGATATGGGGGTGAGCGAAACGAACGATGTTGCTATGTTCGGTTTCATGTACACTGCTTGCGGGCGACGCTGCTGATTACAGAAAGTGAATGTCGATAAACATTAGGCGAAGCGGAGGCCTACATTAGGAGGAGATCGGAATGGAACAGGCAAGGAAACGAATCGTAGGATGGGCGCTAGTACTGTTCGGGGTTGTGCTAGGCGTGCAGTTCGCTTTATGGTTCGCATATGATGCGAGTTTTGACGTCTGGAACGTGGTCAACTATTTCACGGCGATCGTAACGATTTTTGCGCTGGTCGTCAGCTTCATCCGCAAGCGGGCGTTTGACGCCGACAACGATGGGACACTGAGCCGCGAATACTTCGAGGCGAACGTGCTTTTCTACGGCTCGATAGCACTGGCGATGACGTTCTTCCTCTGCTGGATATCACTGCTGGTGAAGGGAAGAGAGTTCGTATCCGACGAGATGTGGTTCAACAATATCTGGGTGATTGCAGATGTGCTTGCGGTGTCGATCAGTTGCTCGTTAGGCCGAGGCTTGATCCGCTCCGCGAATTCTTAACGGCTGTAAGAGCAACACGAGCGGTGAAACTGGCATCACGCGGGAGTATCTAGAGTCGAGCGTGATGCATTTCGCTACGGTTGTGCGGGCGGCCTTGTTCTGTTCAACTGGTTGAATCCGCTGGTCAACGGTACGATGGAGGTTGGCGACCATCCGGTGTTCCTATGTCACACGGTAATTTGAGGCGTTAAGCCTGTGTGAGCATCGTGTTTCAGCAACGCGGTAGATCCAGTGTGTCGAAATCGTTCCAAGGCACACTAACCAACGGTGCAGGTAAGCATCCGGTTAGGTTGTTCGAGCCTTTGATCTGCGATGCGGAATCCAAGACTTCTAGCCCTGATTCTGTAAGTGAGGCTCCAGGCCAATACAAGTAGATCGTCTCCACAACATCAGGAACGTTAGCGTTGTATCGGTATTCGAACAGGTAAAGCAGTTGTAGGTTTTGTAGTTCGCCTAGCGTGATTGGGACCTCCCCGATCAATTGATTTGCGCCAATCCACAGACCAAACAGGTTTTCGAGGTTCCCTAATTCGGGCGGAATTTCGCCAGATAGTTGATTTCCGCCGAGTTCGAGCAAGACTAGATTCGAAAGATTACCCAGTTCCGCGGGTATTTTTCCGCTCAACTGGTTGCCGTTAAGTTCAAGTATTTTGAGGTTCTCTAGACCACCGATTTCCGATGGAATCTCGCCTTGCAACTGGTTTTCGCTAAGCTGCAACGATGCAAGATTGGTGAGCCTGCCCAATTCGGGTGGAATTTCGCCGGTAAGTCGGTTTCCTCCGAGATAAAGAAACTCCAACCGCTCCATCTTTCCGAGTGATGGCGGTATTTCGCCATCAAGTGAGTTGTCGTACAGATGCAATTCGTCGACTTCTGTAAGGTTTCCGAATTCTGGCGGAATAGGGCCGTTCAATCGATTGCCTCCCAACATCAATTCGCCGAGATTGGACAGCTTTCCCAGCTCATTAGGCAACGGTCCCGACAATTGGTTGTCGCTGAGACGAAGATCCTCGAGATTGGAGAGATCGCCGAGTTGAGATGGAATTTCGCCGAAAAGTTGATTGTAGCTAAGGTTGAGGTGTGTCAGTTCAATAAGATTGCTGATGTTTGTGTTAATTTCGCCTGTCAATTGATTGTCAGAGAGGCGGAGTCTCGTCAATTCGGAAAGCGTCCCGATCTCAGGCGGAATGGCCCCCTCGAGGTCATTGCTGGTCAGATCTAGCCTTACGACTCTCCCTTGGTCATCGGTAGTGACCCCGTACCATTCGTTGAGGGGAGCGACGCTCAGCCAGTTTGTCGCGTCGATCCAATTGTCGCCGTTGGTTTGGTTGTAGAGCACAATCAGTGCGGCGCGATCCGATTGAGTATCGGTAGGGCTATCGGTTGTTGGTTTCCTGAAGTCGCTGTCCGATGGTTTTAGGACGTGAGTAGGCGCGTTGGATACGGCATCGCTCGAACAACCGGCGCCAACCGCAATGAGGGTGACGATTGCGAGTGATACCAAGTGTTTCGCATTCGTCAAGTTCACTGTCTAAACTCGATTTCGCCCCCTTTGTCCTTCGGACATTTCCCCCGCGAGCGGGGGAAACCCACGACGGTCCTGCATCTCCCCCGAGGGGGAACCTACGACGGTCCCGCATTGCTCTTGAGCGGGAGAAACCTTATTCGCTGAG
>JAAXHR010000177.1 GCA_012270805.1 Dehalococcoidia bacterium | reverse complement strand
CCACTACAATCTCGATACCCATGCACGGTCAACTCGCATCCCTAAACGCATCAGTGAGCGCCGCAATCGCGCTCTACGAGGCGGTTCGGCAACGGGCGAATATCTGAACCATCAGTGTAGACACGCTACCCACGCCGTCCCGGATTCCATCTGAAGTACCTTTTCTGATTCGCTCGGAAAATCATCGCCGCCAACAGTACGGCGTAGAAAACCGTCAGCCCCAGGAGCGTCAAACCTAATGGTGTCGAGGATGCTGACGACATCTGAAATACCACTACTGTCGACACCAAGACGAGCAACCCGAAAAGCACTAGCCTCGCCGATCGCTTTCGGAATCTCCGAGTCTTCCTTCGCCTCACTTCCTCGTGCATATCAGTTGCCCGAATGATCTCTTGTATCAGTTTTCGGCTTAGCGGTCGGCGCTGCGCTCGCAATTTCTTTCTTCCGATCTTTATTCGCTCTGCAAATTCGTCATGCGTATGGTCTGATTTCCATGTGTTGCACCGCCGGCAAAGTGCTTGAAGATTGCTTTCTTCATCACCGCCTCCCGCCGAAATTGGGATGATGTGATCAATCGTGAAGCCTTTCCCATGTGGGCTGAGCATGTTGCGGCAATAAACGCATTTGCCCCGTTGCCGCCTCATCAGGCGTTGCCTGAAGGCATGCGAGAAAGTTGACCTCTTTCGAGGTTCATCACCCCTGATGAATTTGATGAAACCATCCAGAAATTCGAGCGCGTAGCGTAACAAGATTTGCCTTTCACGTTCTTGAGCCGTAGATGTTGGAGTATACTTCTCGTTTGCCACAGGCGGTATTGGTCACACCACCTTAAACCCGTGAACTGAAGCCGACTTCGACCAACTCGGAGCTACTTCGCGTGCCTCCTTGTTTCGGCTCGTTCACGGACTGCCGCCTGTGGCAAGAAAGCAGTTCCGAGCCCAAGGAGGCGTCTCATGCGACGAGTTCCCATTGTTTCGGCATTCGTTCTCTTTGCTGGTGCGGCGCAGTTGCCTATTGAATGAGCGCACTGACTAAAACCGTCTCAAGGAGTAAAGCCCTGTGAACCAAAACGAAATTGAGCAGCAAACATCAAGCCAGCATGTTGAAGATGGGTCGCAACGCAAGTGGTACTTGACGGCAATGGTGTGGCTTTGGATCGCGACACGTGCAACCACTCTCTTCGTGTTGGATGTATCGCTGTGGATAATCATGACATCCACCAGTGCAGATCGTGCATCCAAACCGACGCGTCGTGTGCGCTTCCCGCACGAAGTGCGATCCGACATCGCAAGCCAACAGCGTTGGAAGTGCATGTATTGCGGATGTAGCCTACGGAGATCCAATCTCCAGATCGATCACAAGTTCCCAATATCCCGCGGAGGGAGCAATGACTACGAGAACCTGCAAGCACTGTGCGGAAGATGCAACGCCCGCAAAGGGAATCACAGTGATGACGAGTTTAGGGAACGATATGCCGAACTGTTGCCAGCCGTTAAAGTTCCACCGCGCATAGTCATCGACCAGAGACACTTCGGCGACGTGATGAGATCGACAACCGCGCACGAAAACGTGCGCGATGTGAACCGCAATCCCTACCTAACACCGAAACAACGGTTGCGGTCAGCGATCCCCATCATAATCATCGGTGGTACCATCATCTTCGCAGTCATCGGTGGCATGTGGTTCCAAAGCATTGCGAGTGAAGTATTGGTATTCGGCCTTATATTCTCAGCCGCCTTCTCGGGTGGGTTGTGGTTACGAGCGAGTTATAAAGGACTGTTTCACGAATGAAACAGATGACCTATCTAGTTACTCCTAGTTCCATGACTAATCGATCTCTCGCATCCGTGAATAAACGATTCGTTCTACTAACCCTCGCGACGTTAATCACTGTCCTGGTGGCGACGTTCGGGCTCGTGTCACGAGCAAGCGCCCAATCACCGTCTACGGGTTTGGCCATCCAAAACCTCACGATCACTCAATCCGGCGTATCCGCAAGCGTCGTCACTTACGACGCTCGGGTCACTATTGTCAACTCCAGTGACACTGATTTTTCAGGCGTGCAAAGAGTCGATTACCAAATCGATGGCGGCGATAAACAACTCGCATACATCGTCACTGCTTTGCAAGCCGGACAGACGTTAATCTTCACTTTCAGCTTCCATTTGAGTCCCGGAGAACACACCATCAGCGTGATCCTAGCCGAATCGGAGGTGTCACGATCTGTCTCGGTTGCTAGTGCTGACATTTTCGTCGAGATTATTGAACACCGTGTGAAACGCGGCAGAACCGTCGAATTCGTCATCGCAGTCAGCAACTTAGGTACCTTAACCGCCAGCGATTTGATATTGTCCGCTACTTGGAGCAACTCTTCAGTCGATTCCTCCGGCAGAGTAGTTTACGTGGGCATTATTCCAAACATCGCGCCTGCCCAGACAATTACGGAAGTGATACCGCTACAAGTCCAACCCGGCTCTTACCACTTCTCATTCAAGGCGGGCACATCAACCATAGAAGGCGTACTCGACAACAACTCGGCCGATCTGTCCCTAGACGTCGAATTCATCGATCTTCACACGAACGTCGTCGCCACCGAGAGCCTGGGTTGGGATGGCGAAGGGAACGCCTTGATGTCAGTAACCGTCGAAGTGACGAACGAGGGTGTTGACGATGCCAACACCTTCTACATCGGGGTAGGATGCGACGGTCAATGGGAAGACAGCTGCTCGACCTCAAGCCAATCTGATGAGATATCAGCAGGCGGATCCGTCGAGACTGAGATGCGTCTTTGGTTGCCGATCGGAAGCACTCCGATACGCATCTTCGCCGTTGAGGACGAGGATACCTTCCGATGGGGGAATCTCAACGCCATCGACCACATAATCGAAGTGCCTGATGAGCCTGATCTCGTTTGGACATTGAGCAAGATCGCGACGCCCGAAGTCGCAACCTACTGGAGCGACGGGTCCGCAAACGTGGATCTAGACCTGACGTTCGTGAACAACGGAACCAACGAACCACAACTGGTCGTAGTCGAGTGCTCTCTGGATGATGTAACAGTTGACGGCTGCGGTGCTGAGTTCTCCGTCGAAAAGGAGACGGATGTCTATCCAACGGTGATCAAACGGACTCTCAGGCTGCCAAGCGGGGAAACCAACTTGGCGATCAGCTACGGAGCGACAGAACCGAAATCCATATCCACCACCGTCCCGGAACGGATCACAGGCATCGAGCGCGATGTCTGGGACTGTTTTTCCGACACCTCAAATATCGACGACGACTTCGAACAAGACGACCAAGATTCCGACGAAGGGGTCGGATGCGCTGGATGGGATCGCGAACACGTCACAAAGTGGCCCGTTGGTGAAGCGATCAAGTTGTGGTCATACGGCGATGCATACTACCTGAAAATACTCGATGAAGTCCTTCAAGACGCCACGTCATTCCTAAATCTGGAGATCGAACGCGTCGCCACGGAGAATGAAGCGCAGCTGAAGGTCTACGCTGGAGTGGTGCGAGAAAACGCAGATTCGACCGGGATGGACTGCGTAGACTCCGCTGGTTGCGCGAGAACATGGGTCGCAGACGATGGTCGAATAACAGCCAGCACCGTCGCCATTTGGTCCAACCGTTTCGAAAACGAAAAACAAAGAGACACAGTGATCCGATCGACTACTCTCCACGAGTTGCTGCACGCATTTACAAACATGCAGCATCGCCATCACGACCGTTCCAGCATTATGAGCTACGAAGCGCTCAATTACACGACGATCGACGGCATGGACCGCGGCCTATTCGCACTTCACGCGCATCCGCTTGTAGAACCTGGAATGTCTTTCGATGAAATCCGCGATCTGATCGTCTTTGCCGACGAACTCAACGACCCACCCGAACCTGTAGAACTGTCAGCCCCCTCGTTGCTGCGTCGCACCCACGCCGCATTGATGGATGCCGAATCTTTCAGTTTCGAAGTCAGGGGCGGCTGGCCAGGATGTCAGGGGAATCACGACTTTGGATGGGCGCAGCTCGAGGCTGCGAATCTGCTTCCATATGCGGCGCTTTGGCGGCATTTTCACGACGGCAACGATCGCTACTACTACGTCGGCAACCTGCACGATTGGGGTGAAAGCGAGTGGTGGCTCAGACGTGGACGCAATTGGAACGATGTAAACGTCCAGAGAGTGACCGACGCGACGACGTTCAGAGGTGGGTTCTCTTCGCTTCTCCAAACGCTTGCAGACATCAACGTTTACGCGAACGCTTCGGACTACACTGCTGTGTCCCGGTATGCGGATCGGATCGAAATCGTAGTCAATATCGATGAACCAAACCCCTTGTGGAGCCGAGGATTGAACCTCGAAATCAGCATCGCAATGCACCCCGAAAATTACCAGATCTTGAAATACGAGATGACGTGGAACTTCAATCCCAGAGATCGAAGAAGCTGCGACACCTACACCATCGAAGCGCGTTCGCCGCAATACGGCATTGACTTCACGTTTCCAGATGCGATTCGTGAAGATTCGCAGATACTAGCACCCGAAACCATCCCAGATGAGTCAGACATCAAGGTCGAAGTAGCAACCGTAAATTGACAGCGGTGCTACCTGCGAGCGCCTATTGCTCAACATCATGAAACCTCCCCCCTGTCTGACATGGGGAGGTTTCAAAGGATTCAATACGAAGGCGTCAGACGCCTAGTTCTCGCAGTCGGGGTGGCCGTCTTCCCAACGCCCGAACGGAATGTCGTGCTGTCCGCCCTGGTTGATCTTCGACATCCGATTGCGACAGTCCATCCACATGTCGTGCCACTTGACCGGGTCTCGCAATTCCGAATCCGGGTTGGACCGGCTCCGCGCCACGAAATCCGGGAAAGCCACACGGCCTGAGTGCGCACCGGTGTTGTGGTACCGCAGGTCGAAAGACCAGCGCATATTCTCGCTCAGGTTCGCCAACGAGCCGTGCACTGTTCGCTTGTGCATGAAGATGACATCGCCACGCTCGGTCGGCAACGGCGTCGCTTGCCGGTACGGGAACAGCTTCTCGGGAATCTGCCGACCCTGCACCATCGTCGTGTTAAACGAGTAGTTGTTGCAGTGCGTCAGAAGGTCGCCACGGTGAGTGCCAGGAACCACATTCAACGGTCCAGACTCGACCGGAGTATCGGTCAGTGAAAACCACACCGTGACCATGTTGGTGTCATCCGCCTCGGGCACGACAACGCCGTGGTCCTGGTGCCAAAGAGTTGCGCCGATGATCGGCTGGTCATTGGTATCCTTCGGCAGGTACTTCTCCGGCGGCTTGATGCGGACGTGCTGCACCGGGTTCGAAGAAATCTCTGGCCCGATCAATTGTTCGAGGACATCTAGCAAGTTCTCGTTCACGAACGCGTTGAAGACCGCAGGACCGAACCAGCAAGGTGTATCTTCCTTGACGTCCTGGAACGGCAGCGAGAAGTCAAAGTATTGAGCGTGTTGTCGCCCCGTCTCCTGATAGATCTTCAAGATACGAGCGTCGAACGGCAACTCCTTGTACTCGGACGCGATCTCGCCGTCTTCATAAAGATCCCGCGCTAGATTGTCGAGGACGCCTTCATACTCCTCGATGATCGGGTCGAGCACCGTCGCCGGATCAAGTACGCCCTTGACCTTTACGAAACCTTGCTCCTGGAAATCACTCACGACGGATTTCGTCGCAACAGCCATGTCAATCCTCCACATTTGGATTCATGTCGTTTAATGGCAACCGATTTTATACCAATTTCAATGTGGATTTGCACAGTCAAAGCGACATTTGAGGAAGGCGTGTTTAATTGGCGGGGCAGGCACCCGCTGCGGTCGCTTTGCTCCCGCGTCTCCCTTGCTTCGCGAAGGGGGAGGGTTGCCCCTTTCGTCGACGAAAACTATGAGCGCCACGTGAAGGTCTCCCCCGCTCGCGGGGGAGACGCCGATAGGCAGAGGGGGTGGAATGTCTGAACCAGGATTTGAAGGATTTCGAGGCGCATGCCCGATCATCGGTTCGCGCGGGGCCGTGTGAG
>JAAXHR010000251.1 GCA_012270805.1 Dehalococcoidia bacterium | reverse complement strand
GCGCGGGGATAGTATGAGGGGGATTGCGTATAGGGCGTGGGATTTTTGGGTTAAGAGGAGCTGGTTGCTGTGGCTCTTGGCCGCCGTCATCCTACTACTCGACCAGTCCACCAAGTCTTTGATCGTCGCTTGGTTGGATTGGGGGGAATCTTGGCCTGCTGAGGGTTTCTTGCGGATAACGCACGCACGCAACACCGGGACGGCGTTCAGTCTCTTCCAGGGTCATAGCAACATCCTGAGTATTGTCGCCATCTTTGCCGTGGCGGTGCTTCTGTGGGTCTATGCCACGACTGGAGCGAAGTCGTTCATGTTGCGAGTGGCGCTCGGGCTTCAGCTTGGTGGAGCACTGGGCAACTTGTTGGACCGGCTACAACAGGGCTACGTGACCGACTTCCTCGACGTAGGGGCGTGGCCGATATTTAATGTCGCAGATTCAGCCATTTCAGTCGGTATGGTTTTGATGGTGTGGTACTTCTTCACAACCAGAGACGAAGAAACTAGGATCATCGCGAGTGACGCATCAATTCCCGAGGGCGTCGGTTGTCAGCGTTGTGCAGATGCTCATCTCTATGGGACGCTTAGCAGATCACCAACGAATGTCTCCGAACTTGATTCTCGAGCTTGAAGGCGATGGTCTCCCTATACGCCTTGACCTATTGCTGCGCCATGAAGTCCCGGAACTCTCGCGAACCGAGGTCCAACGACTGATCCGTTCCGGCGCCGCAACGGTCAACAGTCGTACCGTCAATTCTCCATCGTCAAAAGTTCACTCTGGCGATACTGTCGAATTCAGCGCGCCGGGGCCTGTGTCACCTGACGCGCCACCAGCCCCCCAAAACTTGGATTTCCACATCGCCTATGAAGATGCCCACGTCCTGGTCGTGGACAAACCCGCGGGCATGGCGGTCCACGCCGGTGCCGGGAGGAGAGATAGCACGCTAGTAAACGGACTGTTGGCGCGATATCCAGAACTCGCTAATCTCGAACCGGTCGAACGCCCAGGAATTGTCCATCGCCTCGATGCCGATACATCTGGTTTGATGGTGGTGGCGCGAACTCTGGCAGCAGCGTCTGCACTGTCCGCGGCTATTCGAGCGCGCGAAGTCGACAGACGATACACAGCGATGGTGGTTGGTAGGTTTCCGACGATGCCGGGGGTGATTGACCGACCCATCGGTAGACATCCGACGATCAGAACTCGGCAGGCGATCGTGTCAGGCGGGCGTCCGGCGCGGACTCGTTTCGCGTACCGGAGTGGGTACTTCGCTTTCGGTAAACCGCTGTCGATGATCAGTCTGAAGCTCGAAACTGGGCGGATGCATCAGATTCGCGTCCATATGCAAGCTATTGGCTACCCGATCTTGGGCGATCCGGTCTATGGAATCGTGATCCCGGAAATTCCCCTTCGCAGACAGTTCCTGCACGCGAATCATCTAGCTTTTCGCCATCCGGTTACAGGCGAAGGTCTTGCGCTGAGTTCTCCCCTGCCACCCGATCTCTCTCGCGCCCTGGCGAGTATTGGCTCGCCTTCAATCGCCGTTCTTAGCGCGGTAGGAGATTCCGGCTGTTAATCGGCTAATCTTGAAAATATGACCAGTTCGCTCCCCGCACGCGTCCGTTTCGCCCCAAGCCCAACCGGTGTCATGCACATCGGCGGTCTCCGCACCGCTTTGTACGACTGGTTTCTTGCCCGCAAGACTGGCGGCCAGTTCATCCTCCGCATCGAAGACACCGACCGCAATCGCTACGATCCCGACGCCGAGTGGCACATCAAGGAGTCGCTGAACTGGCTCGGATTGGATCTCGACGAGGGGCCGGATATCGGTGGCCCATATGCGCCTTACACCCAGTCAGAACGGTTGCAGCTTTACGCAGACGCGGCGGAAAAACTGATTGATTCTGGCGCCGCTTACTACGATGACACGCAGCCCGACGAGTTGGCCGCGTTGCGGCAACGTCAGCAGGCGGCAGGACAAGCTCCCGGGTACGACAACCGAGGTCGATATCGGACATCAGAACAGATTCAAGAGTCGCGAGACAAGGGGCTCGATGTGGTCGTCAGATTCAAGGTCTCCGACCACGGCGATGTTCAGGTAGAAGACGAGGTACGGGGGAGGTTGAGATTCGATCTCTCGTTGCTGCAGGACTTCGTTATTTTGAAATCGGACGGCTTTCCGACGTATCACTTGGCGCATGTGGTCGATGACTACGAGATGGGCATCACGCATGTCATTCGAGGTGAAGAGTGGATACCGAGCCTGCCGCGCCACGTCTTGATCCAAGAAGCTCTTGGCATACCGACACCGAAGTATGTGCATGTGCCGTTGATAACGGCGCAAGACGGCGCGAAGCTGAGCAAGCGTCACGGTGCACAGTCAGCGTTGGAGTACCGCGACGCGGGTTATACGCCGGACGCGGTGCTCAACTATCTGGCACTGCTGGGGTGGTCGCCGGGAGACGACACTGAGGTCATGAGCCGCGGCGAGATCGCGTCAAGATTCGAGATCGA
>JAAXHR010000181.1 GCA_012270805.1 Dehalococcoidia bacterium | reverse complement strand
TATCTCAAACTGGCTTCGGATCCCTAGACGACCAAGCCCTCATTCCCATCACCACCGCCTACTACCGCCTATCCAGGCAACGGATACCCGGCGGCGACATCAGCGTCGATCAGATATCAATCCAGGTCCGAGATGTCGAACTCGTAGACCAAGCTATCGAAGAGATCGAGACCGTACTGCGCCTCAGCCATCGCATCACCGATGTTGACGACTTCACCGTCTTCAATCAGCAGGAAATCCTTGACACCTTCAACGAAGCAAACCAGACTCTTGTGGTTTTCCTCGGCACCGTCGCCGGGATCTCCCTCCTCGTCGGCGGCATCGGAATCATGAACATCATGCTCGTTTCCGTTACCGAACGCACCCGTGAAATCGGAATCCGACAAGCTATGGGCGCAAAACGTCGGGACATAGTCGCGCAGTTCGTAACCGAAGCCGTCTTCCTCACCTTCGGCGGCGGCATCATCGGTGTCATCGCCGGGCTCACACTCGCAACCGTCATCGACGGACGATTCCTCATCGGCACCGAGTGGTCCACACGCGTTACCAGCGACATCCCAGTCATCGCACTCATCGTATCCATCGCCGTAGGCCTATTTTTCGGCATCTATCCCGCCGTCAGAGCCGCACGCCTAAACCCCATCGAAGCCCTTAGATACGAATAAACTCGAAATCCCGCATAGGTGACCTGACATGAAGAACCCGTTCGCAATCCTCATGGCCATCGTCGTAATCGTCGGTATCATCATCGGCGTCGCGGCGATCTTCGTCCTCGGGCCTTCCGACGAAACGACCGACGAAGTCATTCCCGTGGCATCGCAATCCGATTTACCGACACCAAGTGTCCGAAACGAAGCCATCTCAGGCGGTAACACCGAGGCGGCAACAAATCGCCCAGCAATCGAACCAACCGAAGCCCCAGATCAGCAACCCAGTGAACGGGATAACGCGCCTCAAACCACAACCAGCGACGGTGCGCAAGGCAACCAGGATGGACAAGGTACTCAAGATAGTGCAGGCGAGTTCGCGGGAGGTAGGTTCGGTGGTGGCGGAGGCCCGGGCGGCGGCAATTTCCAAGCTGTTCAAGAAGCAATAGAAAGCAATCCCGAGATCCAAGAGCTAATACAAAAAGCGCAGTCCGGCAACATCAGCCAAGAAGATCAGGCACGCCTCCGAGAACTTATGCAAGAAGCCCTAACGGAAGCCGGTATTGAAGTGCCCGGTGGTGGTCAGGGCGGCGGATTCGGCGCACCCCCGATCCAAGGCACCATTTCTACAATCTCCGGCTCAACCCTCACTATCGACCACGCCGACGATAGCGGGCTCTCCACTGATGTCCAAGTCGGCGACGACACCAACATCACCGTCATCAACGAACTCACTGTTGCCGACCTCACCGAAGGCGCAAGCGTCGCCGGCACCGTCGAAAGAGGCGGGGGCGGACGCATTTTCATCATCAACCTGACCGTCATACCCGAACAACAAGACGGCGGGTTCGGAGGCGGCTTCCGAGGGCTCTTTGGAGTCAGTCCCCAAGCTGGCAACGAAGCAATAAACCAATCCAACATCAACGGCACTATCGCCGAAATCAACGACCAAACAATCTCCGTAGAAACCGCCCAAGGCACCCTACGCCTGACCGTCAACGACGACTCCAACATCATCTCAATATCACCCGGCTCACTCTCCGACATCAGCCAAGGCATGGCAGCTACAGCCTTCGGCGGCAACCCAGACACTACACCCAT